>JANWYM010000149.1 GCA_025055355.1 Abditibacteriales bacterium | reverse complement strand
TGAAAACCAAAACGCTGGGCGCGGAACTGGTATTAGAAGCGCTCGACCAGATTGAAAACGGCACGGTCTCCCCGCAGCCGAATGACGCCTCGCAAGCGACTTACTTCTCGTTCCCCACGCCCGACGACGTGCGCCGCTTCCGCGCCAGGGGACAGAGGTTTCGTTAGGCGACGATGATGGTAAAATAGCGCCAGCGCGAGACGGGCTAATGATGAAAGACTTGAAAACGCTTTATCAAGACCCGCAAGCCGTCAAGTCCTACTGGGAGAACTCGACGGAAGCGCGGCTGGCGGGGGAAGAACGTCAGCGGTTTGTCTCGCAACAACTCTACAACTTCATCTGGCGGACAACGGTGGATGCGTTCATCGAACGCGCGGAGTTGAAACGTCAGCCGGATGCTCACCTGTTGGACGTGGGGTGCGGCTGGGGACGAGTCATCGTCGGACTCAAGCAGCACCTTCCCACGCTGCGTGTTGTGGGCATGGACCTGACAGAGCGGTTATTACATCTGGCGGAGGACATTGTGCCGTCGGAGACAGGGATGAATGACGTGCGGTTCGTGCGGGGTAATGCGCAGTATCTCCCCTTTGCGGACGCCTCTTTTGACGCCGTCATCTCGACGCGCGTCCTGCAGTATGTGCAAGACCCCGTGGCAGCCGTCGCGGAGTTTCATAGGGTGCTGCGCCCTGGCGGACGGGCGGTGGTGTTCCTGCCCAACAAGTGGAATCCCTATTTGCGGCTGAAATACCACACCAAACTTTACTCTCCTTTGGAGGTGAAGGGATGGTTTGAAGCCGTCGGCTTGCGCCGAGTGCGAGCCGCCTCGATTCGGCTGGTGCCGGGCTGGCGCCGCGTCGGGGCACACATCATGCTGCCCATCGAGAAGGCTTTACAGCGGGTGCCTGTCATTAACTACACAGGGGGTTTAGTTGCCGTGCAGGGGCTGAAAGAGGTATAAGTCGTGGACAAGCGTGCGAAGATTGCCTTAGAAAAACGTCTGATTCAAGAGCGAATTACCACTCATATCAACCAGTATTATCCCGCGGTGCAAGGGGCTCCCCTCAAAGTCAGTGTGATACCCTATCATGCCTCCGCGACGGAGTGGGAGCGGCGCTATCGCTGTGAGGTCGTCGTGCGAGACCATCAGGGGCGAGTGAAGACCCTCCGCATCTTTGCCAAGCGGGGACCGGTGCGCGAGTATGCGAACCTGAAGGCTCTGTGGGACATGTATGAGCGGCACAACGTTGCTCCGATCCCCCTGCCCCGTCCGCTGGACAACATCCGTGCGTGCGCCGTGTGCCTGATGGAGTGGCTCGACGGCGAGCGCGGGTCGCGGTTCTTCAAAACGCATCTGGTCACACCGATTTACAGGCTCAGAAGAGAGAGGGTTCACGCCGTGGTTCGGCAGATGGCTGAATGGCTGGCGCAGTTTCATATCGTCACCTGTTCGGGAAAATATTATGATGTCACGGAAGAAGTTCATAAGGCTCTCGAACTGCTCAACACCATCCCTGACCTCTTATCCGAGCAACGAGAGGAACTCACGACGCGCCTGAAGGTGTTGAGCGAAAACGCGCACAATATCCCCCAGGTGCTATGCGGCGAGTTTGCCCCGCGCAACATCATGCTGACCGCGAACGGTATCGTCGTGTTTGACTGGGCGGATTTACGCGAGACGTATTTCGGTTACAACATGCACACCCTCTTTGGAGCCCTGCGGGGTTTTGCCCGCAAGATGCCCCTGCTCTACTCCCTGAAAACCATAGATGAAGTGGAAGACGTTTTCCTGACGCATTATCGCATGTTTTCCCCTTTCGAGTGGTCGGAGGAGGTCTATCGCGCTACGGCTGCGCTATACCACGTCACCAGCAGGGCGCGAACCTCCAACCAAGATCAAGCCTCACAAAACCGCTCCCCAGGTCTCAAGGGAGCGGAACGATTCCTTGCCCAGACCCTCGGGGGCGCGAGTGAGGACGTCACCGGGCAAGGAGAAAGAAAACGTTGACCAGGTGGCTCTACGCACAGTGACGCGAATCCCCATCGTGAACTTTGTCAACAACGAGGAGTGATTTCGATGCTTCCCCGTATCTTGAAAGGCTTATGGGCACTATTGGCATTGACGCCGTTGCTGATCTATCGCACGAACGGGATGGGGCTTAATCAGGCAGGGCTCAACACCTTTGCCGCTGTATTTTTTTACGTTCTGGGATGGGTTCTGCTCCGTGTGGCTTTGTCCCGCGACCCCAAAGCGGAGGTGTTGATTTCTGCCTTCCAGTCGAAGGCGGTGCGGGTGGCGGCTATTGGAGCGATTCTATTTGTCCAATTTTTGGGGATCACCACCTCGGGCGTTCTCATGCTCATCACGTTGCTGGGGCTGTCGGTGTTTTTATTTGCGCTATGGGCTTGGCGTCGCACTGGGGAGTCTTTTGCGCAGACCGTTGAGAATCTGCTGTTAATGACAACCTCCATGGGTATTCTGCTTGCCTTAGGAGAGTTCGTCTGTCGTCGTCCTCAAGTTGTCGCTATCACAGGAGGAGACACGCCGGGCATGGCGCGCTGGGCGGAACAGAATTATGACCGCATCAGCGACGTGACGCCCTACGGCGTTCGCTCATTTCATCTCGACAGACCCAAACGACAAGGGGTATTTCGCATCGTGACCCTCGGCGACTCCTACACGTGGGGCAGCAAAATTGGTCGCACGGAAGACCTCTGGCCTTACGTGCTTGAACGCCTGTTGACCCGGAAGGAACGACCCGTCGAGGTCATTAACCTCGCACGCCCCGGTTTCACCACGGTCAATGAGGCAGAGATGCTGGACCGCATGGGCTGGCTGTTTGAACCCGACCTCGTGATACTCGAGTTTACTCTCAACGATACCATCCCCAGCGGTCCCAATTTTTTCCATAGGTCCGAAGATTGGTATTTCCGCATCTTTCCGCTGATTCCAGTGTTTCATCGCGTCTTGGATGACCGCAGTTACCTGTATTCATTCGTGAACGCGCGATTTCGCGGGTTGCAGATGCAGATGCGTTACCGGGACGGCTATGCCCCTTTATTTGAGGATGACTTCGACGGCTGGCGCGCCTGTCAGGACGCCCTCCGGAAAATAGCAGACCAGGCGAAGCAACGGGACGTGCCGGTGGTAGGGATGATATTTCCGATGTTCCTCCCTACCAAGATGGACGAGGCGTCCTACCAATACACGGCGGTCCACAAGAAGGTCAGAGCGGCGATGGAAAGCGCGGGCATGTCCGTGCTTGATTTGCGCCCCGTCTATGCCAAGTTTGGGCGCACCGGACGCTCATGGTGGGCGCTGCCGTGCGACGCGCATCCCAGCGTCGAAGCGCATCGCGTCGCCGCTAAAGCCCTCAAAGAGAAGATTGAAGAACTCAATTTGATTCCTGCGCCTCCCTCTCAGTCATGAAAACACTATCTCTTCCCCCTACGTTGGGCGATAACGATTGGGGCGCGAATCAACTGAGAACGAGCCACTTGAAAGTTCTCACCCTGACCACGCTCTTCCCCAACCACCGCTTCCCGCTGCATGGGTTGTTCGTGAAAGCCCGTATGGAAGAGGTGGCGAAGTTATGCGAAGTAGAGGTCGTCGCGCCTGTGCCGTTCTTTCCGCCGCTGCGGGTGAGCGAGCGGTATTATAACTACTCGCAGGTCGTGCGCGAGGAGTGGATGGGCGGGATGCGCGTTTATCACCCACGTTTCTTTCTCCTTCCCAAAGTGGGCAAGGGGCTGGATGGGTTGCTGTTGTTCCTGAGTATTTATCCTGCCGTCAAGAAGTTATATCGGCGGTTCCCCTTTGACCTGCTCGACGTGCATTTTGCTTATCCCGACGGCTATGCCGGTTACTTGCTGGCGCGCGCGCTGAAAAAACCCTACACGGTCACGATTCGCGGTAGCGACGTAAACCTTTTCCCGCAGTATCCCGTGCGCCGTCAGCTAATTCGTCGCGCCCTGTCAAACGCCAACCGCGTGATTGCCGTGTGCCAAGCCCTCAAGGACGCCGCCGTTGCCCTCGACGTGCCTGCCGACCACATCGTGGTCGTGCCCAACGGTGTGGACTTGACGAGGTTCTTTCCTGTGAACAAACAGGAAGCGCGACGGACAGTGAACTTACCCCCGGAGCGGAGAATCATTCTCTCCGTCGGACACCTCTGCGAACGCAAAGGATTTCATCTGCTGATTGAAGCGATGCCGACGCTGTTGCAGAAGGTCGGTCATGACCTGCTGCTGGTCATCGTGGGCGGCAACGTTTTTGAGGGAGATTTTCTCACGTTCCTCAAAAACAAAGTGGCGGAGTTGAGATTGGACGATCACGTTTTGTTAGTTGGTCCCAAGTCACCTGAAGAATTGCGCTTCTGGTATAGCGCAGCGGACCTGTTCTGTCTGGCGAGTTCCCGCGAGGGTTGGCCCAACGTTTGCTTCGAGTCATTAGCCTGCGGCGTGCCGGTGGTAGCCACAAACATCTGGGGGACGCCAGAGGTCATCTGCTCACCCGACTACGGTCTGCTCGTGGACGAACGGACGCCTAAAGCCTTGGCGGCGGGTATCGAACGCGGGTTGCAAACGACGTGGGATGCGCGGAAGATGATTGACTACGCTCGGCAGCACACATGGGCGAACGTGGCTCGGCAAGTGCTGAGCGTCTTCGAGTCGGTTTGCCAGACCACCAACGAGCCAATGAGTCAATGAACTGATTCTCAGGTTTCGGGTTTCGGGTCGAATCACGTGAAACGTGAAACCCGAAACGCGGGACGCGAAGTCCGATGAGAATCCTCCACGTCCTCCATTATTCCGTCCCAATGCTGTCGGGTTACACGATGCGCAGCAAGTATATCGTTGAGGCGCAGCGACACTTGGGCTGGGAGGTGGCGGTCGTGACCTCGCCACGGCAGGAGATGCGGAATGGATTCGTGGCTCAAGAGAACATTGACGATCTGACTTACTTCCGCACGCCGCCGTTGGGTCAGGGCAAACTCAGCCGACTGCCGTTTGTGCGCGAGCAGTTGCATGTGCGGACGTTGGCGAAGCGCCTACAATCGCTCCTGCGACAAAGCCATTACGACGTCGTTCACGCCCACTCGCCTTGTCTCTGTGGGTTAGCCGCCCTGCGCGGGGCAGGAAATCGCCCGGTGGTTTACGAGGTGCGCGGGTTGTGGGAGGAGACGGCGACGACGCAGGGGAAGTTTTCTGCCGGCTCGCTGAAGTATCGGGTGGCGCGGCGGATGGAGGAGACGGTTTTTCACCGCGCCCAGGCGGTGGTGACGATTTCGCAAGGGCTGAAAGACGATTTGGTGGAGCGCGGCGTGCCTGAACAGAAAATCTCCGTCGTGCCGAACGGAGTGGAGACGTCCAAGTTTGTGCCGAGGGCGGAGAAACCGACCGACCTCATTGAGCGCCACCAACTGCACGGTTGCGCGGTGTTGGGCTTCATTGGGAGTTTCTTTGGCTACGAAGGACTGCCGCTGCTGGTCGAGGCGATGACACATATCCTTGGGCAAAACCGGCGAGTTAAGTTGCTCCTTGTTGGCACAGGCGAAGATGAGGAAAAATTAAAGCAACTGGTCAGCGAAAGGCGGCTCAACGACCAGGTCCTGCTGGTCGGGCGCGTGCCCCATGAGGAAATTTTGGGTTACTACGCGCTGATGGACGTGCTGATTTATCCCCGCCTTTCGACGCGGGAGACGGAGCGCGTCACGCCGCTCAAGCCGCTGGAGGCGATGGCGATGGAAAAAGCCGTCCTTGCCAGCAATGTGGGCGGGCAACGTGAGTTGGTGGAAGATGGAGTGAACGGGCTTCTGTTCAAGGCAGGCGACGCGCGCGATTTAGCGGCACAGTGTTTGCGATTGATTGCCGATGATCAGTTACGTCGAGCGTTGGGTCAACAGGCGCGTTCTTACGTGGTTGCCGAGCGGGAATGGAGCCAGATTGTGCGCCGCTACGCGCCGGTTTACGAGTCAGTAGGCTTGAAATTGAACTAAATGTATATTATCATCACGATAGACACAGAGGTCACCAACCGTCAGGGCTGCATTACGCCGATAGAGAAAACCATTTACGGGGAGATTGGCGGGCAGTCCTACGGTATCACCAGAATCATGGACCTCTGCGAGGCATTTAATGTTAAAGCGACATTTTTTGTTGACGTTTTTGCGTCGCATTACTTTGGGGAGGATGCTATCCGTCAGGTCTGTCAGGAGATTCAGCGGCGCGGGCATGACGTTCAATTGCACACCCATCCCCATTGGCTCGACAACAAGCCCAACCTGTGTGATTACGACCTGCAACGGCAGATGGAACTCATCGCGCACGGCAAGGCACTTCTGACGCGCTGGCTGGGGAAGCCGCCGGTGGCGCACCGTGCGGGGGCGTTCGCGGCGAACGCGGATACGTTGACTGCCTTGAAAAGGAACGGTATTCTGCTGGACTGTTCGCAGTTTGTGGCTTATCCCCGCTGTAAATTAGGGAAACTGAGCCTGCCGGTCAATGCGGTGTCGGAAGTCGACGGCGTCGTGGAGTTGCCGGTCACGTCCTTTGTGGAACTGCAAATTGGACGACGCAGGAAGTGGCGTTTGTTAGACGTTGACGCAGATACGGTCGCAGAAATCAAGCACGTTTTGTGTCAGGCGCAGCGGCGGGGGCTGCCGGTGGTGACGCTGCTACTGCACAGTTTCAGTTTCGTGAACTGGAACAAAGAAGGCACGCGCTTCTGGGCGGACCATAGTGATTTGGCGAAGTTCGAGGCGGTGCTGCGGTTCGTGCGAGCGCAGCCCCACATGGAAGTCATTACCGTTGCGGAGTTTGCGCGTCTCTATCGAGCCGAGCCAGAGCGTTTTCACAGCGAGGACGTGGTGCCTTACACGGGTTGGGGGTTGACGCTGTGGCGCGCCTGTCGCCAGTTCAACAAAAGCCGGAAGAATCAAGCCCTCGTAGCCTTGGCTGCTACCCCGTTCATGGCAGCGCTCATCTATGGGTTGGCGTGTTATTTTCGTCAATGATGGTAGCCCGTCGCGCCGCGACGGTTCCACGACAGCGTTGCAGACTACAATAATTTAGGAGGACAGATTGTGAATCCAACGGTTAAAACACCGCCTCAGGCAAGGCAAGACTCGGTTCCAGAGATTCCACCAGCAAAAGAGCAAGACCTCATCGAGAAGTGGACGCACATCGGTATCCGCGTCTCGCTGTGGACGCTGCTTATCTTCCTCGTATTTGCGATTATGTTCGGCAAGTCGTTCACGCGCACGTCGGGATTACAATCGGTGGAGGCGATGGATAACGCGCAGTTGGCTTACAACATCTCGGAGGGGAAGGGGTTCGTCACGAACGTTATCCGCCCTCTGAGCCTCGCGTTTAAAGGGATGGAAAACGTGCAAAGCCAACCCGACGCCGTCAACCCCCCCTTGTATCCCTTTGTGCTGTCCATAGCGTTCCGTCTGAAAGGGGCTTATGACCAGACGGTTGTCCTAACCTCCGCGTTGTTCTTTTTCCTGCTGATGCCACTGGTCTATCTCGTCGCCAAGAGGCTCTTCGACGCGCGGGTGGGCAACTGGGCGCTGTTGTTTTGTCTGCTGAACGCGCCATTGTTGAGTCACAGCGTGCGGGGGGTGGCGGTGCCGCTGGTGGCGTTTCTGGTGACGCTGCTGGCTTTGACGCTGGCTTATGCCGGAACGTCGAGGGCAGAGGCAGCAAGTAGGGAGAGCGACAAGACGAACGGCATCAGTCCCGTGCTGGCAGCGGTCATCGGCGTCCTGTTGGGATTAGGCGCGCTGGCGCAGTATTCGATTGGATTGCTGGTGTTGCCGGTAGGGATTTATCTGGCGCAGGTGAGCCGCTCGCGCCGTTTCGTGGTGTTGGGCGCGTTCTTGGCGTGTTTCGTTATCGTGATAGCGCCGTGGCTTTACCGCAACTACCGCGCCTTCGGGAGCCCCTTCTTCTGCCTCCGCAACTACGAGTTTCTGATGGGAACGACCGCCTATCCGGGGGAGGTGCTCTACCGCCGTCTGGAAGCCGACCTGATGACGCCGTTCCAGTTCCTGACGCAGTGGCGCGGGGCGCCGATGGGCGTGATGCGCAAATACGCTTTGACGGTGGCGGGGTATTATCAGCAGTTGCCGAGTTTGTTCAACGTGCTGCTGATGGGCTTTTTCCTTGTCAGCCTGTTCTACCCGTTTCAGCACCTGAGAGTGCGGCGGCTGCGCGTTGCCTTAATATGGATGGTGGTGATGCTGGTGGTCGTGGTGCCTTTCTTCGACGCGCGGGGCAGTGGGGTTGTCGCCCTGCTGCCGCTGGTGCCGCTGGCAATGGTTTTCGCGGCGGCGGGGTTCGTGCGCATCCTGGACGAATGGCTCAAGGAGCCCCTGAGGCGTTTGACGGCTTGTGCGGTGACGTGCGCTCTCATTGCCCTGCCTCTGTTGACAGTGTTAGTCCTTCAGAAAGCCCCACCCGATAACCCATCCGCCACGACGTTGGAAATCTTACAGGGCCATATAGAAAAGAACGCCATTGTCGTCACCAACACGCCGTGGGAAGTTGCCTGGGTGAGCCGCCGCAAAGCCATCTGGTTCCCTGAAACGCCCCAGGCGCTCGAGGATATAGACCAACTCATCCGTCCCTCAAAGGTGGATTATATCTATCT
>JANWYM010000148.1 GCA_025055355.1 Abditibacteriales bacterium | reverse complement strand
CGCGCCGCGCCACTGTCCCCTTCACCTCGCGCGCCGCGTTGGTATCGGTGTAGGACAGCATCACACCCTTGAGCGGCATCGCCACGACCAGCGCGGTCAGAACATACTTGCCCCCCGGTCGGCACACGGCAGTCAGGTCCACCTCGCCGGCGGGGAAGCGGATGTCGCCGACCCGCTTGCCGTCCACGTAAACGGTGGCGTGCGAGTTGACGTATTCCGCGCTCAGGGTGATGCGCCGTCCACTCCAATCGCTGGGAATGGCGATCTCGCGCTGATACCACGCAGCGGTGAGGCTGCGCAAGTTCACGTCCTTCCAACGCGGATGGGCGTGGACGGTCTGAAAGTCCTTCTGCATGTAGTCAGTAATCCCAGGCCAGCAACCGGGGACTTTGAAGTAGCCCCAGTTGTCCGCAGGCACTTGGTCCGCGTCCGTCGCCGCCGGCTGCCAGCGCCACAGTCCGTTGATGCAGATGCGCTCCCGCGTGGGCGTCGTCTCTCGATAGGCTTTGTTGACATCCCAGACAACTCTGACCCCTTCGGGCAGCGGAGCCGCCGACTGCATCTCGTGACTTCCCTGTGTTGTTCCAACGGTCATGCACATTATCACCGCCATCCAAAGTTGCCAGTGTGTTTTCATAGCCTCCTCCAAGAATAATCGTCCTCCTCGTCGTCGTCCTCGTTCTCGAACCTCAAAAACGCCCGACGGCGTTATGATTCCTTTTCACGTGACACGCTTTTCCCTGTCCACGATTTCGACAGCGGCGGGCAAATCCTTTCACAGATGGAGAATCGGCGCGGGAGGCATCCGCACGTCGGCGTCACTTCACGACCAGCACGCTGCACGGCGCGAGGCGCGTGAGGGTTTGCGAGATGCTGCCCCAGACGCGCTCGAAAATGCGGGAGTGTCCCATGAAGCCGATAATGAGCAGGTCAAAGTCGCCCTCTTTGCAGAAGTTGACAATGCTCTCCACTTCGTGACCCGCAACATAGGTGTGTTCCATGACAGCCTCCCTATGCGTTGAAGTTGAGGAGGGAACGGACGCTGTGCCGTTCCGCAGCAGGAGCCATCAGCGTGCAACGCGGTTCGGGTGACGGTCAAAGCCACCGCTGGCGGACCCCATCGCCATGTGTCTCACGTCTTGGGGTATCTGTCAGTTTCTCATCTCACTTCCTCTGAAAACAACCGCCCTCCCGGCTGGGGGAGTTCGACTTTACTTGTGCGCGGGGGAACGTTCAATGCGGCGCACTACCCATAGGCTGAGGAACGCCAGCGCCGTCATGAGCAGCACCATCTGATTGGCGGCGGCATACTGACGGTTTTGCACGGCGTCGTAAATCGCCAGCGGCAGCGTCTGGGTGCGTTCGGGGATGTTACCTGCCACCATCAGTGTCGCGCCGAACTCGCCCAGTGCCCGCGCACTCCCCAGCACCAACCCCGCCAGAATGCCGCGCCGCGCCAGAGGCAGCGTGACCCGCCACAGCACCTCCCATTCGGGCGACCCCAGCGTGCGGGCGGCGTTCTCCAGCATCGGGTTCACGTTGGCAATCGCGGCGCGCGCCGCCTGCACCATCAGCGGCAGTCCCACCACCGCCGACGCAATGACCGCCGCCTGCCAGGTGAACAGCACGCGCCACCCCAGCCACTCTACTATCGGGCTGCCCCGCCCCAGCGCCAGCAGCAGATAGTAACCTACCACGCTGGGCGGCAGCACCAGCGGCAAGTGGATGACGACTTCCACCACCGTCTGACCGGGAAAGCGCGTCCGCGCCAGCAGCAGCGCGAAACCCAAGCCGAAGACAAAAATGATTGCCGTAGCCACGACCGTCACTTGCAGGGATAACAGAAAGGGATGCCAACTCATTTGACAGATGCCTCCTCGGGCAGAATGAAGCCATACTTGCGCATGATCGAGCGCCCCGTCGCGCCGTTGATGAACTGAGCCAACGCGCGCGCCTCGCGCTCGTGCGTTGTGCCTTTGATGACGGCTAACGCCTGGTCAATCGGTCGGTGCAACTCCTGGGGGATGAGCGTCCACTTTCCCCGGCTTTGCACGCTGAGCGACAGGGCGGTAATCGCTACGTCCACGTTCCCCGTTTCCGCATACTGCAAAGCCTGCCGCGCGTTTTCTCCCAGCACCAGTTTGGGCTGCACCGTCTCCCACACCCCAGCCGACTGCATCGCCTCCCGCGCCGCTGCGCCGTAGGGCGCGTGGTCAGGGTTGGCAATCGCCACGCGCTTCACCTCGGGACGCGCTAAGTCCTTGACCTCCCGAATGGATAAGTGGCTGTCGGCGCGCGTCCAGAGCGTGATGCGCCCGCGCGCGTAAAGCATCTTGCTGTCGGGCAGGATGAGACCCTGTTTTTCCAGTTCCTCAACATAAGAGACATTAGCGGCGGCGAACAGGTCCACCGGCGCGCCGTGTTCGATTTGCTGCGCCAGTTGCCCCGTCGAACCAAAGTTGAAGACGATTCTGACGTTGTGCTCCTCTTCAAAGAGTTTCCCGATTTCCTGAAAGGCAAAGGTCAAGTCCGCCGCCGCCGAAACGGTCAACTCCGGCTTTGACCGCTTTCCGCAGCCTATCAAAGTGAGAAGGACACCACACGCTGCGAAAAAAACTGTCCACTGAACTCTTCGGTCCATGTCTCTCATGAAGAGCCTCTCTGCAAACTCTCCCTTCTTTACCAAGGAGGGGTCGGAGGAGGTTCAGAGCCAGCCCACAACCCCCTGAGGTCCTCCTGGTCAAGGCAGAGAGACAGGTTTTCCGGGAGGCTCTAAGTTCTTGTGTCGTTCACGATCCCGCGTTATGCTTTTTGCCAAACTTTTCAGTAGTCCCCTAACAAAAAACTCCTAACCACGTGCCGTGGTTAGGAGTCATCAGTCCTTGCGACCGTTTGCCTCGCACCAGTGAGACCAGCGAACTCCATCGCCTTGCCAGCATCATCAAGGGTTGATTATAAGACGAGCCGGATGCCCTGTCAAGTCACGGGCTGCAATTTGGCGACCTTGCCATCGCGGTTTGCCTTGACAAAGCCAGCCTGAGCAGTTTATACTCCTGTTGTAAAACGTTAAAACGTTACAACGTTCGGACGTTCTAACGTGCCAACCTGCTAACAATGCTTCAAGCTCTCAGCGACTACATGGAACGCCTGACTCGCTTCGGCATCCAACCGGGGCTGGAGCGGATTCGCGCCCTGTTGGAGCGCGTCGGCAACCCACACCTGAAATATCCGGTTGTGCTCATTGGTGGCACGAACGGCAAAGGGTCGGTGGTGGAGTTCGTGGCGAGGATACTGCACACGGCGGGCTATCGGACAGGCATCTATACTTCACCGCACCTCTATCGCTACAACGAACGCATTCGCATCAACGGCGCGGAGATTTCCGATGATGACCTACTGCGGCTGCTGCGTACAGTGGAGCCGCACGTGGAAGCCGTCGCGCAGTATCCCGAACTGGGACATCCGACGCAGTTTGAAGTGCTGACGCTCATCGGTCTGCTTTACTTCGCGGAGCAAAACGTGGATGTTGCCGTGCTGGAGGTCGGCTTGGGCGGGAAGTGGGATGCGACGAACGTGACGGAGCCCATCGTCTCGGCGGTGGTCACGGTGGACTTGGACCACGTGGACCGACTGGGAGGGACCATCCAAGCCATCGCCGCCGACAAAGTTCACATCGCCCGCCCCGGCAAGCCGCTCGTCACGGCGGAGACCAAACCTGACGCGCTGCGAGCGTTCCGCGAGCATTGCGATAAAATGGGGGCGCGATTGGTCGTCGTCGCCGAGCCGCGTTCTGACTTGCCGCCGCTGCGGATGCTGGGTGACTTCCAGAAAGTCAATGCCACGCTGTCGTGGAAGGTCGCGGAACTTCTTCAGGAGCAAGGCTTTGCCCTCCGCGACGACGCGATTCGGCGAGGCTTGTCCGAGGCGACGCTGCCGGGGCGGTTTGAAATCGTGCGCACGTCGCCGACGGTGGTGCTGGACGGCGCGTTGAACCCGGAGGCAGCGCGAACGCTTGCCCGCAACCTCCGGCAACACTTCAGCGGGCGCCGCCTCCTGCTGGTTATGGGCGTTTCCGCTGACAAGTTGACCGATGACCTGAAAGAAGAAATGGTCGCCGCGCTCGCGCCGTTAGCGGAAGTGTTCATCGCAACACAAGCCAACAACCCGCGCGCCGCGCCTGCCGCGCAAATCGCCGCGTTCGCCCGTCCTCACACGCCTGACGTGCGCGCGGTCGCGCCCGTCATGGACGCCGTAAAATTGGCGATGCAACTCGCGCAACCCGATGACGTCGTTTGCGTGACCGGCTCGTTTTACGTGATTGGAGAGGTCGAGCGAGAAGTTTTGGGGTTAAGGTGATTGACGATGAGTGAGAGGAAAGGGGCGCAACTTCCTCCACCAGAGGTTGTTCAGGCGCGGATAGACGCCTGGAAAAACCTGGTGGACATGGGCGTCGCGGCGATGATCGCGTTGCAGAAGCAACTGCACCCCGACCACGACCCGATGGGGTTCGTGCGCCGCGCCCTCCGACGGCAGGCGGAAGACAGCCACCAAGCCAACGTGAGAATCTTAAGTGGGCGATGAAACATGGCGAGCGAAATGGTCCTTGAAATTGCCGCCCGCGCTGCCGGCTTGCTCAGGCAACACGGCTTTGAATACGCGCTCATTGGCGGTTTGGCACTGCAACCGTGGGGGCGTCTGCGCAGCACTTTGGACGTGGACTTGTTGGTGCTCGTGCCGGAGCAAGCGATCCCATCGCTGCAAGAGGTTTTATGGGAAGCCGGTTTCGTCTCGCGGCACGCTGCTCCGGTGCGTCTGGCGCACGGGGGGCTGGTTCAAACTTACGTGGAGCACGCTGGCTCCGGTTGAGAGAGAGGACTTAATTCTCTTGAAACTGCTGGCAGGGCGTCCGTCCCTATGTTGGGCTGGCAGGGACGCGCCGCCCCTACGAATGTATCCTGGCGGTTTTAAACACTCGCAATTGATTAGGAAGAGGGAACTATGTCCCGTGTCTTCACGGCACAAATCCGCGTGCGGTCTTACGAGTTGGATTCGTTCGGTCACGTCAACAACGCGACCTACCTGCAATATCTCGAGGCGGCACGCTGCGACCACCTGCGACAAGTCGGTTTGAGTTTCAACGATTTTCAGAAGTGGGGCGCGTTTCCTGTCGTGTTGGAGGCGCACCTGCGCTACCACCATCCGCTCATCGCCGATGACGTGATCGAGGTGCGCGGGACGTTCGTGGATTGGAAGCGGTCGAGTTTCGCCGTCGAGTATGAAGTCGTCAAACAGGACGGCACGCTCGTCCTCACGGCGCGGATGGTGTTCGTGTTCGTCAACGGACAGGGCAAACCGATTCGCGTGCCAGAAGAGTTCAGAGAAGCCTTCACGCGATAGAGACAACAATGGAGAGCGTCCGATGACTCCGTGAGATTGCGTTTATAATATGGAAAAATGGGAGCAGTGATTCGGAGGGTAGGAGGTTCGTATGCCATTTAAGTTAGAAGAAGCGCGTATCGTGTCAGGACCTTCGGGAAAATATCTGAACTCGCAGCGGCAACTCGACCGCCCTTCGATTGATGGCGTAATGATAGAGCCGCTCGACCAGTATGTAGACCCGCGCCGTCAACTCATCGTGACCAAGCACGAGGGGCAAGCCGTTGAATACGTGATGGTGCTCAATCGCGGCAAGTCCGTCGGCGACCACTCGCACCCGGAGGGCACGCGGGCGGAGGTAGTCACCGTTGCCTACGGCGAAGCGGAGATTCGCCTGTGTGACTTGCGCGGTCATGCAGGCACGAAAAACATCCTCAACATCATCCACGTCGAAGGGCACCAGCCCCACGCGATTTCCATTCCGCCCGGCGTGGCGCACACCATCATCGCTCGCTCTCAGCCGGTCGTCCTCCTCGTTCATGCGACGAAGGACTACGACCCGCATGACGTGGAGCGGGTGGAACTATCCACGCTGTGAGCGCGGCGGAGAGCCGCTCCATAAAACCGTCTCGCGCTGACGTCCCTGCGCTGCCCAGGGACCTCTTTGACAACCCCTGTCATCTCTGCTATCCTCTTGGCGAAAATCCCGCATAGGAGAGAGAACTTGAGCCAAGAGAAAACTGCGATGGTCGGCAAAGAGAAACCGCCGGTGGACCCTGGCTGCCTGCCCGCGTGGGAGGTGGACGAGTTGCCGGAGGCGTCGCCGCCCGATTATCGGCGGTGGTGGCGGCTCATTGGTCCAGGGCTGGTAATGGCGGGCGGCTCCATCGGCACCGGCGAGTGGGTGATGGGCGCGAAGTCAGCGTCGCTCTACGGCGGCGCGCTGTTTTGGGTGGTGTTAGTTTCAATTTTTGGTCAGGTGCTTCTCAACACGGAGGCGATGCGCTACACGCTCTGCACGGGCGAGCCGATGATGACAGGCTTCCTGCGCACCAAGCCCGGTCCGAAGTTCTGGCTGCTGTTTTATCTGCTGCTGGATTTCGGGACGTGGCTGCCGTCGCTGTCCGCGCTGGCGGCGCAGATTCTCGTCGTTGCCGCGCAGGGTTTGACGCCCCAGGACACCATCAACCCCGACCTGGTGCGTTACGTCAGTTACGCTGTGTTCATCGGCTGCGCGACGCTGGTGCTGTTCGGCGGCAAAATCTACAACACGCTCGAATGGGTGCTTGGCGGCAAGTTCCTGTTCGTGTTGTTTTACCTGCTGTTCTGCTGCGTGGTGTTCGTCTCGTGGGAAACGTGGTGGAGAATCTGGAGCGGGTTGTTCGACATCACGCGGCTGCCCCGCGACCCCGTGAGCGGGCGCGTCGGGATTGACTGGTCGTTGATTTCCGCGCTGGCGGGGTTTTCGGGCATCGGCGGATTGGGCAACATCATGGCGAGTAACTTCGTGCGAGAGAAGGGCTGGGGCATGGGCAGCAAGGTCGGCGCGATCCCCTCAGCGTTCGGCGGGCATCACATCACCCTCTCGCACATCGGCACGATATGTCGGAGCGGAGCGGAAACGGCGCGGCGGCTGAAGGTCTGGCTGAAGTATGTGTTCGTGGACCAGTATATCCTGTGGGCGCTGGGGTCGCTGATCGGCATGATGCTGCCTTCGATGTTAGGCGCGGAGTTTTTGCAGCCGCGCGTGGGCGTGAAGTTCGAGGACTGGCAGTGGGCGGCGGCGATGGCGCAGGACTTCGGGGAGGCGAAGGGGCAAATCTTTCGCCACCTGACGCTGTTGTGCGGACTGGTCATTTTCATCCCCGGACAGTTCAGCGTAGTGGACGGGGTGGCGCGGCGGTGGTGCGATGCGGTCTGGTCGGGCAGCGGGCGGGCGCGGCAGATGGACCCGCACAACGCCAAGTGGGTTTACTACACCTTCGCCGCGCTTTACGTGCTGTGGGGCGTCACGGCGCTGACCGTGTTCACGCAACTGTCCGGCGCGGGTATGATGAAAATCGCGGGCAGCATGGCGAACCTCTCGATTGCGGCGACGATGCTCCATGCGCTCTACGTCAACCGCCGATTCCTCCCCGGAGGCACGCGCCCCTCCCTGGCGAAGCAGATCGGGCTGGTGCTGTCGGCGGGGTTTTTCCTCGTCATGTTTGGGTTCGTCGTCAACCAGCGCGTCGTGCCGGTAGTGCAGCAGTATCCGCAGAACTCGCTCATCGCAGCGATCGTTCTGCTGGTCGTCCTGGTGGCTGTCGGCATCTGGTCGCATCGCAGCGTGCAGCGCGAACGGTAACGACGCGATGTTGGTGGCGAAAATGACCCTTGAAACCATCGGTCATCGCGGTTGCGCCGACGACAGCGATCAACGGCTTAACCACGCGTTCAGAGACCCCCGCCGACCTCGCGTCGCGCAGGCTTCCAGCCTGTCTCCCCTGCCGGACAGGGAGACTGCAAGAGGAGTGTCATCGAATAGAGAACGACTTAACGCATCGGTCGTGCTTGCCAAGAGAGCCGTCCGTTAATTCGTGACCTATTCGTTGACATAGAGTTGAACGAGAGGCAAAACGCAAAAGTTTAGCCCTTATTCCTTCTGTTGGAGGTTCAAGTGTTACTCGAAGGCAAAAAGGCTCTTATCACAGGTTCCCGTCGCGGGATCGGGCGCGCTATTGCACTTGCCTTAGCGCGAGAAGGGTGCGACATTGGATTGAACGACATCGAACGCGACGCCGAGGCGGGGAAGACAATCGCGGCGGTGGAGGCGTTGGGGCGTAAGGTAACGTTTACCGTCGCCGACATTAGCAACAGCGCGGATGTGAACCGCCTGTTTGATGAGTTTCTCGCGGCGCACGGGCGGATTGACGTTCTTGTGAACAATCCTTACTGGTCGCACAACATGCCGTTTCTGGACATCACGGAGGAGGTCTGGGACCGCACGATAGACGTCTGCGTGAAGGGCTACTTTCTGTGCAGCCAACGGGCAGCGCGGGAGATGGTGAAGCAGGGCGGCGGCGGCAGCATCGTCAGCATTTCCAGCGTCCATGCCTATCGCGTCTGGAAAGGGGACACAGTTTACGGCATCGCCAAAGCCGCCGTGGCGCGGATGATGATGAGCGCGGCGCTCGACCTCGCCGACTACGGAATTCGCTGCAATGCCATCGCACCCGGTTACATTGACAGCCGCGTCCTGCCGCCCGAACAGGAAAGCGAACGCGGCAAGTTCTCTGACAAAATCATCGCTGCCATTCCCGCCCGTCGCGGCGGCGTGCCTGACGACATCGCTAAGGCGGTGGTGTTTCTCTGCTCAGATTTAGG
>JANWYM010000147.1 GCA_025055355.1 Abditibacteriales bacterium | reverse complement strand
CTTCCACGAAGGGCGGCAAACGCTGCGTCCGCTCGTGGTGGGCAATAGCGCGCTGACGCCTCCGATTGACGACCAGATAATAGGGATGAAGAGCGGGGAGAGGCGACGTTTCCCCGTGACGTATCCGCCGGACTTCCACGACGCGGCACTGGCAGGCAAAGACGCTGAGTGGCTCGTCCACGTCGTTAACATCCAAGAGAAGGTCGTTCCCGAACTGACCGATGAGTTCGCCAGAGCAGTGAGCGAGGAGTTGAATACGGTGGAGGAGTTGCGCGAACGGGTGCGCCAGCGCCTGATGGAGCTGAAAGCCGCGCAAGCCGCTGAGCAAGTCCGCCAGCAGGTCGTTGACGCAGTGGTCGCCAACGCCACCGTGGACGTTCCCGCCCGCCTCATCGAACGCCGCGCGACGCGGAAGTGGCGCGACGTGGAGCAGGAGTTGGCGCGACGACATTTAACGCTGGAAGATTTCGCCCGCTATCGCAACGTAACGGTGGACGCCCTGCGCGCTGAATACCGCGCCGAAGCCGAACGCGAGGTCCGTCAGGAACTGGTGCTGGACGCCATCGCTGCCCAGGAAAACATTACCGTCACACCCGAAGAGATGCAGCCGCATATTGAGGCGTTAGCGCGAGCCATGCAGCAACCCCCCACTACCCTGGAGGCGCAAATGCTCGCAACGGGGACGATTTCCGCCGTCGCTTCTACCGTGCGCGAACGCAAAACGATTGACTGGCTCGTGAGCGTCGCCGACATCCAAGAAGAAGCATAACAAAATCTTTCCCCTCCCGCGAGGGGAGGGGAGTAAGGTGAGCGGCGCGGGGCAGTTTTTTGCCCCGACGCCTAAAGTCATGGCTTCGCTGTGCTCGCTATGACAGGCGTTTGCGTCGGAAGGAGTTGGAGGAGGGGAAGGTAACGACAGCAACCGCCTCACGCTTGAACAACTTTACAATCCGCTTGCACCCCACCGACCTTGCGCCGGCAGTGGAAGGGAAGGCGCAGGGGTTTCACGGCTCGTGCCCCATCATCCTACTGCCGCCGCAAGGTCGTTTGACTGACTGAGGATAGGGCATTGGTCAATCGAATGAACCCATTGACCAGCCGCAGGAGGTGTTCGCATGTTAATCCCGCAACCTGGTGTCTTAGAGCAGACCCCACGCGGAGAGCGCTTTTGGGACGTTTACAGTCGTTTGTTGAAAGACCGCGTCATCTTCGTGGCGACCCCCATTGAAGACAGCATTGCTTCCCTTATCATCGCGCAGTTGTTGTATCTGGAAAAGGAAGACCCCGATAAGGACATTGACCTTTACATCAACTCGCCCGGCGGGATGGTCACAGGGGGCTTAGCGATTTACGACACGATGCAGACCATCAAGCCCGACGTGGCGACGATTTGCGTCGGACAAGCCGCCAGCGCGGCGGCTCTGCTGCTGGCGGGCGGGGCTAAGGGGAAACGTTACGCGCTGCCTTACTCGCGCGTCCTGATTCATCAGCCGATGGGGGGTGTGGAAGGGCAAGCCACCGACATCGAAATCACCGCCCGCGAAATCCTGCGCATCCGCCGCACCCTCAACGAGATTTTAGCCCGCCACACCGGGCAGCCCATTGAGCGCATCGAGCGCGACACCGAACGCGACTACTGGATGAGCGCGCAGGAGGCGGTGGAATACGGTATCGTTGACCACATCTTGAGCAGGGAGATACGCTAACGTCAGTGGGATGGTCAGTGGCTGATGGTTAATGGTTGTCGGGTTTAGGGTGGTCGTCAACCGTTAACCATCAACCATTTCCCATTAACCCTCGCATCATGCCACTGTTTGGTGACGACAGCAACGAAAAACTGCGGTGTTCTTTCTGCGGCAAGCGGCGCGAGCAGGTGACGAACCTGATTGCTGGCCCGGGCGTTTACATCTGCGTGGAGTGCGTGGAACTCTGCAACGAAATCATTAGTAAGGAACATCATCCCCCGGAGCCGCCCCGCGCTCGCGGCATCCCCAAGCCCAAGGAGATCTATGAGTTTCTCGACCAATACGTCGTCGGGCAGGAGAAAGCCAAGCGCATCTTAGCAGTGGCAGTTTACAACCACTATAAGCGGATTATGATGGGGCGCGGCGCGGACGACGTGGAGATTGAGAAGAGCAACATCCTGCTCGTCGGCCCGACGGGTTCAGGCAAGACGCTCCTGGCGCGGACGCTGGCTAAGATCCTCCACGTGCCGTTCACCATCGCGGACGCGACCAGCCTGACCGAGGCGGGCTACGTGGGCGAGGACGTGGAGAACATTCTCCTGAAGTTGATTCAAGCTGCCGACGGCGACATCGAAGCCGCCTCGCGCGGCATCGTCTACATTGACGAGATTGACAAAATCGCTCGCAAGTCCGACAACCCCTCCATCACCCGCGACGTGTCCGGTGAAGGTGTGCAACAGGCGCTCCTGAAAATCCTCGAAGGCACCGTCGCCAACGTCCCGCCGCAGGGCGGACGCAAGCACCCCCAGCAGGAATATCTCCAGATTGACACGACCGGCATTCTGTTCATCTGCGGCGGCGCGTTCGAGGGACTGGAGAGAATTGTGGAGCAGCGCACCCGCAGCCAGAGCATGGGGTTCCGTGCCCCCATCGTCTCCCGTGAGGAGCGCGAGAGCGCCTCCGTGCTGGACAAACTGATCCCCGAAGACCTGTTGAAGTATGGCTTCATACCCGAATTCATCGGACGCCTGCCGGTCATCGCCATCCTCGACCCGCTCACGCAAGAGATGATGAAGCGCATCCTCGTTGAACCCAAGAACGCGCTCACCAAGCAATACCGTAAAATTTTAGCCGCCGACGGCGTAGAATTGGAATTCATGGAGGAAGCCCTTGACGCCATCGCCCGCGAAGCCGTCCAGCGCAAAACCGGCGCGCGCGCGTTGCGGACGATTCTGGAAGAGGTCATGGTCAACATCATGTACGAGGTCCCGTCCATGAAAGGCGTCGCCCGATGCGTCATCTACCCTGAAACCATCACGGAACGCCGTGACCCAGTGCTTCTGACCCACGAGGACCTTGAACTGCAGCGACGCAAGCGCTCGGCGTAAACACGGTGGTTAGGCGGTTGGGAAGTTGGGTGGTGAGGTAGTGCGATGGTGAGGTGTTTTGAGCGACCCAGCCATCCAACCACCCAGTCGTCCAACCACCTAACCACCCAACCATCTGTGACCCGCGAACCTGCCCGCTCTAAGCGCATTGAGGAAGTCCTCCCGCTCTTGCCCGTGCGGGAGAACATGGTCATCTTCCCCTACATGATGCTGCCGCTGCTGGTCGGACGGGAGCGGTCGGTGAAGGCGGTGGAAGAGGCGCACGCAACGCACCGCACCCTCGTGCTGGTGGCGCAGAAGAACGACGCCGTCGAAGACCCCATGCCTGAAGACCTCTTCGCCGTTGGCACGGTCGGCGAGCTCATGCAAATGCTCCGCCTCCCCGACGGCAACATCCGCCTCGTGGTCGAAGGTCTCTGTCGCGTCCGCATCGTGTCCTACCTGCAGAAAGAGCCTTACTATAAAGTGCGCGTGCAGGAGATCCTTGAGCCAGCGGAGTCGGGGCTGGAAATCGAGGCCCTCATGCGCCAGGCGCTGCGGCAGTTCGAGCAAATCGTCCAGTTCGGCAAAAGCATCCCGCCCGACGCCCTCATCACCGCGAGCAACCTCGACCACCCCGGGCGGCTGGGCGACATCATCGCCTCCTATCTTGACCTGAAGGTGCAGGAGAAGCAGGAGATTCTGGAGATCGCCTCTCCCCGCGAGCGGCTGCTGCGGCTCAACGTCCTGCTGGCGCGGGAACTGAAAATCTTAGAATTTGACCGCCAGATTGAAAACAAAGTCCGCGAGGAGGTCAACGAAAGCCAGAAGGAATACTACCTGCGCGAGCGGCTCAAAGTCATTCAGGAGCAATTGGGCGAGCGCGATAGTTTCACGCAGGAAATCGAACAGCTCCGCCAACGGGTCGCCGAGGCGGGAATGACCGAGGAGGCGCAGGAGAAGGCGCTCAAGGAAATTGACCGCCTTGAAAAGATGCCACCCGTTGCGCCTGAAGTCGTCGTCATCCGCACCTACCTCGACTGGCTGCTCGCCCTCCCGTGGAACAAACAGACCCCCGACCACCTCGACATCAAAGAAGCCGAGCAGATCCTCGACGAAGACCACTACGGCTTGAAGAAAGTTAAAGAGCGCGTGCTGGAGTTCCTCGCCGTGCGTCAGTTGACCGAACAAGCGCGGGGACCGATTCTGTGTTTCATTGGACCGCCAGGGGTAGGCAAAACCTCCATCGGCAAATCCATCGCCCGCGCCATGGGGCGGAAGTTCATCCGCCTCTCGCTTGGCGGGGTGCGCGACGAAGCCGAGATCCGCGGACACCGCCGCACCTACATCGGCTCCATGCCCGGGCGCATCCTGCAAACCATCCGCCGCATCGGGACGAAAAACCCGGTGTTTATGCTGGACGAGATTGACATGTTGGGCTTAGACTTTCGGGGCGACCCCTCCGCCGCGCTGCTTGAAGCGCTCGACCCGGAACAAAACAACCAGTTCAGCGACCACTATATCGAGGTGCCGTTTGACCTCTCCCAAGTGATGTTCATTGCCACCGGCAACATCCTCGACCCGGTGCCTTACGCCCTCAAAGACCGCCTCGAGGTCATCGAATTCCCCGGCTACATCGAGGACGAGAAGATGAACATCGCGCGGCAGTTCCTCGTCCCCAAACAAATCAAGGAGCATGGATTGACCGAGAAGCACATCGCCTTCGGTGACGACGCCTTGCGCACCCTCATCCGCGAATACACTCGCGAGGCGGGCGTGCGCAACTTAGAGCGTGAGATCGCCTCCCTTTGCCGCAAGGTCGCCAAAAACGTCGCCAGCGGGCAGACGAAAAAGGTCAAGGTGACACCCAAAGTCGTAGCGGCGTTTTTAGGTCCGCGTCGCTTCCACTTCGGCGTGGCGGAGGAAAAAGACGAAATCGCCGTCGCCACAGGGTTGGTGTGGAGCGAACTGGGCGGCGACATCATCTCCATCGAGGTCGGCATCGTGCAAGGCAAGGGCAAACTTATCCTGACCGGGCACATGGGCGAGGTCATGCAGGAGTCGGCAGAGGCTGCCATCACCTACTCGCGCATGTATACGCAGCGGTTCGGTGTCAACGGCAAATTCGCCGACAAGCACGACATTCACATTCACGTCCCCGCTGCCGCCATCCCCAAGGATGGACCCTCAGCGGGTATTGCCATGGTGACGGCGATGGTCTCCGCCCTCCTCAAAACCCCCGTGCGCAAGGACGTCGCCATGACCGGCGAAGTTACCCTGCGCGGTAAGGTCCTTCCCATCGGCGGCGTCAAAGAGAAAATCCTTGCCGCCCACCGCGCCGGCATCAAAGAGGTCATCCTGCCCAAGGACAACGAGAAAGACCTCGAAGACATCCCACCCTACGTGCGACGCGACTTGAAGTTCCACTTCGTCCGCCACATGGATGAGGTGCTGCAAATCGCATTGGCTGACGGCGAGGCGCTCCGGAGGAAGTCTCGACGGAGAAAGACGCCTATATAAATTTCGCCCTCTGCCAAAACGGGACTGCGATGTCGCGACGGCAGGCATGGCAGGAGGAGAGTCCCCGAAGCGGCTCTCACTCCTGTGATGTCACAGATAGGGGATGGCTTCGCTGCGCTCCCCATGACAGGGGTTTGCAGCGAGAGTAATCCGTTTAATCCGCTACCCAAATCCGCTGACAGGGTTTTGCCTCCATGACCAGGGGGTCATCCTCACGGTAAGCCAAACGCAAACACCATCCCCGACGAGTTGTGGTTCTTCATGTATTTGAAGAAGTCCAGCGACAGACTCGCCGGGTTCGCCACGCCGCCCTTGCCCGAGACGATGGCGATGTATTGCTTGCCGTTTACCGCGTAAGTGACCGGATGCGCCATGATGCCCGAACCCGTCTGGAACTGCCAGAGCGTCTTGCCGGTCTCTGCGTCGAGCGCTTGCAGGTAGCCGCGCATGGTGCCTGTAAACACGAGGTCGCCGCCCGTCACCAGCGGACCGCCCCAGCGCACCTCCCATTCGGGCTGGGCTTCCCACACCTTTTTCATGGTCTTCAAATCGTAAGCGCACACCCGCCCCGGTTTTTCGGCGGTGCGCTTCGTCGCCTCGGCGAACGGCTCCTTCTCACTGGTGCCGACGAACTCTTGCACCGGCACGTAGGGAATCGGGTCCCACACCAGGTTGTTCCCCGTCTCGTTCGCCACGAGGATCACCCACTGTCGTCGCGGGTCGAACGCCATCCCCCACCAGTTGCAGGTGCCTAACGCCGACGGCGCGACGAACACGCGCTCTTTCGCTCCCACCTTCGGGCGCGCCCACTCTTCGACGATCGGGCGCCCCTGCGCGTCCAGTCCTTTCGCCCAGAAGTCTTTCGTGGTCTCGCTGACCTTAACGCCCTTAAGAAACTTCCCGTTGCGCCGGTCCAACACCCACATAAACCCTGTTTTGTTCGCCACCACCACGACGGGCGTGCCGTCCAGCTCCGTCAGGATCGGCGTCACGTTAGAATCATAATCCCATTCGTCGTGCTGCACAAACTGGTAGTGCCATTTAATTTTGCCCGTGTCGGCGTCGAGGGCGAGCAGCGAACAGGTGTAAAGGTTATCACCCGGACGGTCTGCGCCGTGCCACGGACCGGCATTGCCCGTCGTCCAGTAAATCGTGTTCAGGTCGGGGTCAAACGAACCGGTAATCCATGTCGGTGCGCCACCGTGCTGCCAGATGTCGCTGTCCTTCGGCCAGGTCTCGTGTCCTGGTTCGCCAGGCGCAGGGATGGTGTAGGTCTTCCACTTCCGTTTTCCCGTCTCGGCATCGCGCGCCTCCACGTAGCCGCGAATTCCCCACTCGCCGCCGCCGATGCCCGTGACCACCATCCCCTTCACGATGAGCGGCGCGAACGTCTTAGAATAGCCCAGACGATAATACTCAGGCGTCACCTTCCAGATGACCTCCCCCGTTTTGGCGTTCAGGCAGAACAGCGTGCAGACGATGTTGTTCCAGTAGATTTTGTCCTTGTAAATCGCCGCACCGCGATTGGCATCCGGTCCATACTTCGTGGCATCGTCGGGCAACTTGGAGTCGAACTCCCACAGCATCTCGCCTGTCTCCGCGTCTAACGCGAAGATTTTCCCCTGCGTGGAGGTGACATACATCGTGCCGTTGTGAACGAGCGGTGTGGATTGCTGCGACCCGTGCGTGCCTAACGAGAAACACCACTTCGGCACGAGTCGCTTGACGTTCTGGCGGTTGATTTGGTTAAGGGGGCTGAAGCGATTCCCCCGATAGTTCTTCGACCACATTAACCAATCGGCGGTATAGGTGTCTGCGTCTTTCAGCACGTCGTCCGTGACCAGCAGCGGCGCGTGTCGCATCGGCGCGGACGACGTGCCTGCTTGCGCCTTGAAGGAAATAAAGAAGCCCACAAACAGAAGCAATACTGCTCCCCCGATGACACCCCACTGACGAGCGCGAGAAACCATATCCATGCCCTCCTGTTGGTGGATTGACTGTGACAGGATATACGACGCGGGTTGCCTTGTTCCTTCTTACCCTGACCGATTCCGTAGGGGCGGGCGTCCCTGCCAGCCCTGTTTCTCCTGTTGGTGGATTGACTGTGACAGGATATACGACGCGGGTTGCCTTGTTCCTTCTTACCCTGACCGATTTCGTAGGGGCGGGCGTCCCTGCCAGCCCTGTTTCCTCTTTACGGGTGCGACAGAGAGCAGTCGTGGGAGCGGCTCGGCGAGGCTTGTTGCCCTGACTCCTGCGATGTCCTTGCGAGCGGAGCGAAGCAATCTCCTGCGCGAGAGATTGCTTTGCTTCGTTCCTCGCCACCGCTCCGCTCCTCGCAATGACACCCATGCGCTCGCCCTGACAGACGCTTTCATCTGGGAGGTGTTGGAGAAGGGGCAATGTTTAATCACAAACGACGCAAGTAAGATTGCGAGCAAGAGGCAGATTACGATTCTGAAGGCACACGCGGCAGCGTTTCCACCTCCACCTTCGGCGCCGCCGCCGGGCGCGGCAAATCCGCTGTCGGCGGCGCGGGCGTGGACGCGGCGCGCGGGAGGGCGGCAACGCGCTCCAGTTCGGCGATCGCTGCGCGGCATGCTTCTTTTACCTGCGCGGGCGTGAACCGCCACCAGCGGAGTTTATGACGCAGGTGCGGCAAGGCTTCGACGAGGCGCAGGGTGCTGATGAGCCGAATGGATTCAATGGCTGTGGCATCGTCTCCGCCGTCCACGACTTTCAGGAGATTGTTCACGACGTTCTGCCGACGCTCGGCGGGCAAAGCGGCAACGACGTCCGCCATCGCCTCAGAGTGCCGAGCCGCCAATACCGCCACCGTGCGCCCCAGGTAACTGCGGTCTTCCAAAGCGGCGATGAAGGTTGCCAGCACGCGCGGGTCATCCATCCTGCGCTCCAATGCCTTCAATGCTTCCAGGCGCACGAAACGGTTGCGGTCGCGCGTCGCTGACAGCAAAGCCTCCAACGCCGCCTCATCCTCAAACTGCCCCAACCGACGCGCGGCATAGCGACGCACACTGGAGTCGTCGTCGTTCAGGGCTGTGATGAGCAGCGGCAACGCACCGGGCGCGTTGCCCAACGCGCGTATCGCCTTGCGCCGCTCTTTGACGCTGAGACCGGTAAAGTCATCCTGCCTTTCTGCAGCATCAAGCATTTTTCCTCCTCCGCCCGA
>JANWYM010000146.1 GCA_025055355.1 Abditibacteriales bacterium | reverse complement strand
CCAGCAACTGGACGTCGACGTCGCACCCGATGTGGAGTATCGCGTTTTCACGTTGAAGAACGCCGACGCCACGCAGGTCGCCGACATGCTCAACGAAATCTTCGAGCAGCCGCAGGGCGGACCGCCGACAGCAGCGCAGCGGCGCAGCACGGCAACGTTCGAGCAGCGCGTCTTCGGCGGCTTCAACCCCTTCGGCGGTCAGCAACGACAGCCGACCTCGCGCACGCAGCAGAACTACGGCTACGCGGGATTAAAAGAGAACGTCGTCATTCCCGATGTGCGCACTAACTCCATCCTCGTCACCGCAGCGAGAGGCAACATGCCTGCTTTCGAGAGGATGATTGAGGAGTTGGACAAGGAGACGACCTTCACCGAGTTGACGCGCGTCTATCGCCTGCAGAACGCTAAAGCGGGCGAGTTAGCCGACACGCTGAACTATGTCTTCAGCGGGCAGGCGCCGCGCGGCGTCGGCGCCGGCACGACCGGCGCCACGACGCGCCGCCCAGGCACCGCAGGCACTGGTGCGACGACCCAACTGTTCCGCCAGCCCCAGCAACAACAGACGTTCGCCGGCGGCGGCTTCGGTGGCGGCTTCGGCGGCACCTTCGGCGGACAGACCGCCCGCTTGCAGCAATTAGAAGGCGCCGCTGAAGAGTTCCTGCGCCGCGTCATCGTCGTGCCTGAACCCAAGACGAACTCGCTCATCATCACCGCCCCGCTGCAAGCGCGTCCGCTCATCGAGCAACTCATCGCCGAACTCGACCAGCGCACCCCGCAGGTTTTCATCGAGGTGCTGATCGCCGACGTAACGCTGACGAACCAGACCCAATTCAGCCTCGAATACGCCATCGAATCCCTCATTCGCGGCGACTCGGTGGTGGGGACGCAGACCTTCGGCGGCGGTCCGCTCAACCCCAGCGATCCCTTCCACGGCACAGGCATTGGCACTGGCACGGGCGGCTTCCGCTTCTCCGTCATCACCGACAGCGGCAAGTTCCAAGCCCTTATGCGCGCCCTGGCGACCAACACCAACGTCCGCGTCATCTCCCGCCCGCAGGTCACCACCTTGGACAACGTGCCAGCCACCATCAGCATCGGACAGCAGTTCCCCTACGTGTCAGGTATCGTGGATACGACCACCGGCTCGCGCGCCGAAGTGGAGTTCGCCGACATTGCCATTCGGCTGGATGTCACGCCGCATGTCAGCGGCGTGCAAGGTCTGATTCAGATGGACATCGTGCAGACGGTCAACGAACTGGTGCAGATTGTCACGCCCTCGCCTGGGCAGCAAGCCCCGGTCATCGGCACGCGTGAAGCGACAACCTCCGTGCAGGTGCAGAGCGGACAGACCATTGTGCTGGGCGGCATCATCCGCGACAGCGACTCGCGCACTATCAACAAAGTCCCCTTCTTAGGCGACCTGCCGCTCATTGGGGGGCTGTTCCGCAGCACCGACAAAACACGCACCCGCACGGAACTGATGATTTTCATCACCCCTTACGTCGTGCGCGACGAAGAGGGCATCAACGAGATGACCAACCTCGCCAAGAAGCAACTTAACGTCCCCGACCTCCGCCTGCCCATGCCGGCGCTGAAGCCGCTCAATACGCCCGACCGCAACAACGGGCAGAAACCCAACGAGGCGAAAAAGACAGCACCGCTAAAGGAAGAGCCGAAGAAGGAGGAGAAGAGGAACTGATTGACGTTAGCACGTTGGCACGTTAGCACGTTGGCACGTTAGCACGTTGGCACGTTGGCATGTTGGCACGTTGGCACGTTGGCACGTTGGCACGTTAGCACGTTAGCACGTTGGCACGTTGGCACGTTGGCACGTTGGCAGGTTAGAATGTTCCAACGTTCCAACGTTCCAACGTTCCAACGTTCCAACGTGCTAACGTTCCAACGTGCTAACGTGCTAACGTATCAACGTGCCAAATTCACACACCACGCAGCCCCATTGCCTCATTCACCCTCAACGCCACGCGCAGCGCCTCCCGCGCCTCCTCAGGCGTAATGAGCGGCTGTTGTCTGCTCTGGACGCAATCAATGAAGTGTTCAACGGACAGGCGCACCGAGTCGCGTCCTGTGAAGCCCTCAAAACGCTGAAGAACTTCCCGCGCCCACGGCTCGCGTTCAGCGAGTTCGGCGGGGGAGAGTTTACCTTCGCGGGTCTCAAAGGTGAGGCGGTCGTTCTCCACCCGCAGCGTGCCATGCGTGCCTAAAACTTTGAGCGGCTCAAACATCGTCTTGCCGTTCATCGCCCAAGTAATGGTGAACTGACCGAGGGCCCCGTTTTTGAACTGAAGCGTGATGACAGCCGTATCCTCGGCGGTGATGTGATGATGTGCGAACCGTCCGCCAACCGCCTGAACGGACGCAACCTCGCCGACAATCCAGTTGAGCAAGTCCAACCAGTGGACGCCCGAATCCATGACCACGCCGCCACCGTTGCGCTGTGCGTCGGCGCGGAAGCCCTGCGGGAGATGGAACATGTGAAACGCCGCCGTCGCCAGAAACGGCGCGCCGATCAGCCCGCGCTGCACGCACTCCCGCGCCATGACGTGCCCTTCCACGAAACGCTGATTGTGGTTGACCATCAGAATTTTGCCCGCTGATTTTGCCGCCGCCAGCATCGCATCGGCGTCCTCTATCGTGAGCGCTATTGGCTTCTCGCACAGGACATGCTTGCCCGCGTGCAACGCGGCGATGGTCATGGGCGCGTGCAGATCGTGCGGCACGCACAGATGCACGGCGTCTACGTCCTCGCGGCGCAGCAGAGCGTCATAGTCCGTCGTCCACGACGCCACGTTCCACTTCTCCGCAAACGCGCGGGCGTGTGCCTCCGTCCGCGAGCAGACGGCGACCACCTGCGCCTTTTCGGGGAACTTGCTCAACGCCGCCGCATGCTGCGCGGCGAACTGGGTGCCGATGAGAGCCACACGAACTCGCTGCATGTTGAACTCCAACCGCAACAGCACGACGGCGCAAAGCATGCTCGACATCGCGTTGTGCCGTTGTGTCGTCGTGGTTCAATCACTCCTCCACAGGTTGCGGTCCCGCTTGTCCCTTTCGCTGTTTTAGCAGTCGCACCGCGAGCGGCTTGCCCACCGTCCAGAGCCAATACCAGAACCGCGACAGCGGCCAATCAAACTCCCCAATGTATTCGACATACTCCGCGCCGAACCCCGCTTTGAAGCGATTCAAACCTTCTAAATGGGTCTCGCGTGTTGCGTCCTGCGTCTGGTCTGCGGTCTTTTGCGGCGCGACGCCGCGAAAGTCATAGATGCGGCAGCCCTGCGCCTTCGCCCAGCGAATCGCCGTCCACTGCACGAGATGGTTGGGCATGACGTTGCGATGGCGGTTGCTCGACGCCCCGTAGAGATACCAGCACTTGTCGCCCAGCAGCAGGTTGAATGCGCCCGCAATCGGCTCCCCTTGATAGAAGGCAAGAAACAACCGAGCACGCCCGTGCGGCACCAGTTCGTCCCACATCCTCTCAAAGTAACTCAGGTCGCGCACACGGAAGCCATCGCGTTGAGCGGTTTCCTGAAGAATCTGGTAGAACGTCCGCACGTCCTCGCGGGTGCAATCGCTTTTCACGGTGACACCTTTGCGCTCAGCCAGCCGGATGTTGTAGCGCCACTTCTGATGGAACGAGGCGAGCAGTTCCTCCTCGCTGCGTGCGATGTTCAGCGGCATAACGCAGCGCGGCTGGGTGCCGCCGAAACCGCCGGGCGCGTCGGGCACGGGAATGAATCCGATGCGTTGCAGCCGCGCTACCACCTCCCGCCGTTCGGCGCGAATCGCAGGGTCAATCTTCAGCAGAATCGCCCTGTGTTTTCTGCCCTCTGCGCGCAAGCGGTCACACAGAAAGCACAGCAGTTCCTCATCGTCGTAGTCCAAAATCGGACCCCGCGCGCAGTAGAAGATACAGCGATTGACCTTGGGCAGTTTTCTTTTGAGAATCGAAGCCGCCGCGACGATGTGCCCGCCCTCTTCGACAGCAAACCGCAACGGTTGCCACGCGGGTTTCTTGACCTCGCCCCACTCGAACGACTGCAGCGCGTCGCCGATAGGCGAGCGCCCGACGAAATCGTTCCAGCGCTCGCGGTCAGCGGCGGTCATTGGCTTAAAGTTCATGGACTGATGGGGTTCATGAACTTCGTAAACTCACGAACTCCATGAACCCCTTCGTTGCCTGAGTCTTTCATACAATACGATGCCGGCGGCAACGGCGACGTTGAGCGAGTGCGTGCCGCCGAGCATCGGAATGGTCACGTTCAGGTCGGCAAGTTGCTGCACGGCGGGCGACACGCCGCTGGTTTCGTTGCCGAACACGATAGCGCACGCGCCCGACAGGTCGGCATCCCAGAACGTCGTGGGCGCGTGGGCGGAAGTCGAGACGATTTTGACACCGCGCCCGCGCAGCCGCCTGAGAACTTCCAAGACGGAAGGGGTGAGGTGAATCGGTAGCCGCAGAATTGAACCCGTCGTCGAGCGCACCGCCGAACGGCTGAACGGGTCGGCGGCATCGCGGCTAAGAATCAAAGCCCTCGCCCCTGCCGCGTCCGCCGTGCGAATGAACATCCCCACGTTGCGTGGGTCTTGCAGGTTCTCGCCGACGACAATCAAATCATCCGTCGGCAGTTGCTCCTCGTCAATCAGGTTCTGCTCCACGACCGCCACCGCGTTGATGGCGGTCTCGTAACTTGTCCCAATGATTTTGAACAACAGCCCGCGCCCGACGCGATAAATCGGCACCTCCCGTTCCTGTAATTGTGGGAGAACAGAGGACGCGTCCACAAAGTTGTCCGTCAGAAACACGCCGACCAGGCGCGCATGGCTCTGCAGCGCGAGATGCACCATGTCCGCGCCTTCGATGAGATACTGTTTGCTTGCCGCGCGTCCCGACGGTTGGTTCAGCAACCGCGCCGCTTTGACGGCGGGATGCTTGATGCTGTCTACGATTTGCTCCAAGGGCATAGGTTGCTGTCAGCGGATTTCGGTAGCGGATTAAGCGGATTACCTGGCGGCAGGCCTCCCCTGAATCCGCTTAATCCGCTACAAGAATCCGTTGACAGCACAGCAGCCGTCTCCGAATCCGCTTAATCCGCTACAAGAATCCGTTGACAGTCCCCATTTTAACAAACCGTATTGACAAAATCATCCCCGCCCTGCATACTTCTCTCGCGGAGGTCGTATGAAGAGAACAACATCACCACTGCGCACAACGCCGAAGGGGCGCGGTATTAGCGCGCCGCTAAGTCAGGACATTCACCTGCTGGGTGATACGTTGGGTGAGGTGCTGCTCCATCTGGAAGGGCAGCCTGTTTTTGCGGTGGAGGAGCAGTTACGCGCCACCGCCAAGAGGCTGCGGCGCAATTTTTCGCCAGCGGACGCCCGACGTCTGGAGCGGCTGGCGCGCCGTCTGGACGTGGACACCGCGACGAAGGTGCTGCGGGCGTTCACCATTTACTTCCAACTGGTCAACGAAGCTGAGCAGAAAGAAATCGTGCGCGTCAACCGCGAGCGCGAGCTGCGGGCGGGACGCCAGCCGCGCCCGGAGTCCATCACGGAAGCCATCCACCAGTTCAAGCGCAATGGCGTCACGGCGGAAGAGGTGCAGAGCCTCCTGGACCGTTTGCGCATTCAACCCGTCCTAACCGCCCATCCCACCGAAGCCAAACGCCGCACTGTGCTGGAGAAGTTGAAGCGTATCGCGGAGTTGCTGGACGCCTTAGATGCGAACCAGTTGCTGCCCATCGAACAGAAGCGTCTGACCCATGAAATCCGCTCGCATGTCACGACGCTCTGGCAGACAGACGAAGTGCGGGCGACACCCCTCACGGTGCTGGACGAGGTGGAAAACGGGCTGTTCTTCTTCGACCAGACGATTTTCGACCTCGTGCCGCTGCTGCATGAGCAGATGCAAGAGGCGCTGGCGCGATACTACCCCCATCATGCGTTCCGTGTTCCGCCGTTTCTGCGGTTCGGCTCGTGGGTGGGCGGGGACCGCGACGGCAATCCCTACGTCACCCCCGACATCACCCGCCGCGCCGTGCGCGCTCACGCCGCGCTGGCGCTGAACAAATACATCGCCGCGGTGAGAAGTCTGCGGCGGGAGTTGAGCCAATCCCTTCGCCTGACGCCTGTGAGCGAGGAACTGCTGGCGTCCATCGCCCGCGACCGCGCGGTGATCCCGCTCGCGGAGGAGGTGGAGCGCCGCTACTGTGTGGAGCCATACCGCATCAAGTTGTGGCTTATGGAGCGGCGGCTGGAGAACACCCTGCAAGAGGTGGACAGTGGCAGGCGTCTTGGTAGTTCCGCAGGCTACACCTGCGCCGACGAGTTTCTGAGCGACCTGCGGCTCATTCAGGAGAGTTTGCGCACCCACAAAGCCGAAGCGGTCGCAGAGAGCGACGCCCTCAGCCGCCTCATCATACAGGCGGAAACCTTCGGCTTTCATCTTGCTGAACTGGACGTGCGCCAGCACAGCGAGGAGCATGAGCGGGCGTTGACGGACATCTTCGCGGTGCTGCACCTGTTGCCCCGACCCTACTGTGATTTGACGGAGGAAGAAAAAGTCGCCGTGTTGACCCGCGAACTCATGACGCCGCGTCCCCTCATCCCCCCGCGCGCCGACTTCCCAGCCAGCACCCAGCAAACGGTGGAAGTCTTTCGCGCTATCCGCGAGACGCACGAGACGCTCGGACCGCAGACGATTCGCTGCTATGTCATCAGTTTCATGCATCAGGTCAGCGACGTGCTGGAAGTGCTGCTGCTGGCGAAGGAGGTCGGATTGTTCCGCTGGCGGACGGAGGGCGCAGCACTCACCGCCGAGAGCGACCTCGACATCGTGCCGTTGATCGAGACCGTTGAGGACCTGCGCAACGCCGGGCGCGTGCTGGACGCTCTGTTCCGCAACCCGGCGTATCAACACCAGATGAAGGCGCGAGGGCACTTTCAGGAAATCATGCTGGGCTACTCCGACAGCACCAAGGACGGGGGCTATCTGTCGGCGCACTACGAATTGTATCAAGCCCAAGACCGCATCAAGCAGGCATGTCAGGCCCATGGCATCACATGGCGGTTCTTTCACGGGCGGGGCGGCAGCATCGGGCGCGGCGGCGGGCGCGCCGGGCAGGCGATTCTCTCCCAGCCCAGCGGCTGCGTCGCCGGGCGGTTCCGCTTCACCGAGCAAGGCGAGGTCATCTCCTACCGCTACTCCCATCTGCCGCTCGCCTGTCGGCATCTCGAGCAAATCATCCATGCTGTGCTGCTGGCTAGCGCGCCGTCGGACCGAGCCGCGAGCGTCAGCGAGCGGTCCTCCCGACTCAAGCAGAAGTGGCTGGAGACGATGGCGCAGATGGCGGAGACCTCCCGCCGCGTCTACCGCGCCCTCATTTATGAAGACCCTGACTTCTGGCAGTTCTACGTGCAGGCGACGCCCATCCGCTACATCAGCCGTCACCCCATCGCCTCCCGCCCCGCCGGACGGCGGGGGTTGGAACAGTTGGAGGACCTGCGCGCTATCCCCTGGGTGTTCAGTTGGACGCAGACGCGGATGATGCTGCCCAGTTGGTATGGCTGCGGGACCGCGCTCGCCGAGGTCGTACAGCAGCCGAACGGCGTGACACTCCTCCAACGGATGTATCGTGAATGGTCTTTCTTCCGGACGCTCATTGACAACTGTCAGAACGCCTTAGCCAAAGCCGACATGCATACCGCTGAGCAGTATGCCCGTCTGGTGCAACCCGCTGCGCTGGGCGAGCGCATGTTTGCCAGCATCCTTGACGAGTTCATCCGCACCAGGACTATGCTGCTAACGGTCACCCAGCAGTCCAACCTCCTGGATAACGCGCCCGTCATCCAGAAGTCCATTCGCCTGCGCAACCCCTACACCGACCCGCTCAACTATCTCCAAGTCGAGTTGTTGCGCCGCGCGCGGCGGCTCAAGGACGCCGACAGCGGGGAAGTCGAACGCCTCAGCGCCGCCATCCTGGTAAGCATCAACGGCATCGCCGCGGCGATGCAGGAGACGGGATGACTCAAAACGTTGGCACGTTCATACGTTTGCACGTTGGCAGGTTGGCACGTTGGCAAGTTGTCACGTTGAACGTTCCAACAACGTGCGAACCTGCCAACCTGCCAACCTGCCAACCTGCCAACCTGCCAACGTGCGAACGTGCCAACGTGCGAACGTGCCAACGCTTTGTGAAAACGAACCATGTTCACCATTGCTGGTCTTTACGTCCTGACCGACTGCGTGCTGCGCCCGGAGCGTTCGCACGTGGACGTGGCGCGAGCGGCACTTGCGGGCGGGGCGCGCCTCGTGCAACTGCGCGACAAGACTTCGCCGCTGTCTCGCGTCCTTGCGGAAGGACGCGAGATTCGTCGGCTCACCCGCGCGGCGGGCGCGTTGTTTATCGTCAATGACCGCGTGGACGTGGCGCTGGCATCTTGGACCCGACGACTTTCCGCCCGCCGAGGCGCGTCGCCTGCTGGGCGCAGAGCGCGTTATTGGCGTTTCCGTCAACAGCGTGGCAGAAGCCGAAGCCGCGCGGCGCGACGGCGCGAGTTATCTGGGCGTCGGCGCGATTTTCGCCACGACGACGAAAGCCGACGCGGGCGCGCCGATTGGCTTGGAGCGGTTGAAAGAGATCAAGCGAGCGACTCCGCTGCCAGTCGTCGCCATCGGCGGCATTACGCTGCACAACATCCGCGCCGTCGCGGAGGCGGGCGCGGATGCCGCAGCGGTCGTTTCGG
>JANWYM010000145.1 GCA_025055355.1 Abditibacteriales bacterium | reverse complement strand
GCTGGGCATCGCCGAGCAGCCGCTCTTTGTCCTTGCCACGCCCGCGACCAACCTCGTGATCCCACAAGGACAGTCGGTACAAGTGCCTGTAACCGTCGTGCGCAAAGCGGGCTTCAACGGAGCCATCAATCTCACGTTGGGCGCGCAGCCGCCCCTCAACAACATCAACGCTCCCCAGGTTACTATCGGCGGTGACAAAAGCGAAGGCGTGTTTACCATCGGTGCGGCGGGCAACGCGCAGCCGCAGACCTACGCGGCGTTCATCAACGGCAACGCCAACAACGTCAACCAACCGACAGCGGTGTTCACGCTGACGGTCATCCCGCCGCCTATCGCGCTCGCGGTCAACCCCACCAACCCCACCCTTGAGCAGGGCGGCACTGTGCAGGTCAAGGTCACCGTCACGCGCCATAACAACTTCGGGGGCGAGGTCACCCTGAAATTCGCCAACCTCCCCAAGGGTGTCACGGCGGGTGAGGTCAAGTTGGCGGGCAACCAGAACGAAGTGACGCTGGCGCTGACCGCCGCTGGCGATGCGGAGGTGGGCAGCAAGCCGAACGTCGTCATCACCGCCACGACCAACGTGAATGGACAGTTGGTCACACTCAACGGTCCGGCGGTGACGCTGGCGGTCAACGCAAAGAAGTAGGGGCGGGCGTCCCTGCCAGCCCTACCCTACCTCAGAAGTTTTTTTACCCTTGCCGCCGAAAACTTTGGGATTTTCTGTTATAATCTTTGCGACAGGAGGGGGAGTCCCGCGCAGCGAACGTAGAAGCGTTGCCAATCCCTTTCTTTGCTCCACTAACTAAGGGAAAGGAGGTGACACCGATGAAGAGAGTCTTCGGAGGGCTCGTGGTCACTGGGTTGGTGGTCGCTGCGGTTGCGGTTGCGCAGGAGGGAAAAAGTAGCACTTACACGCTGGTCGTGAACGGCTCGAAGTGAGGTGGCTGCAGCGGCAGCCTTGCCAAAGCGTTGTCCTCGGTCGAGGGCGTCAAGGTGGTGACCAGTCCGATGGTGGGCAAAAACGCGCAAGCCCAAACCATCGTCGTGGTCGAACTCAGTGGCAAAGCCACGTTGAGTGGCTTGACGAAGGCGTTGGAGGACGCGGCGACGCCACACAGGGCGCAATCGCCGCCGGGCGTGGCGGCGATTCTTCCCGGCAAAGCCAAACCCGGTGTGACCCCGGAGCAAATTGAGGAGGCATTGAAAAAAGCGGGCATTACAGAGTGAACATGCTTTCAACGGTCTATCAGGCAAGGGGACAACAAGAGTTACGCCGTTGGATACACATCCAACGGCGTAACTCTTGTTACTGTCCCCTCTCGGTCAGTTTCACGCAGCAGTCGTTATCACGGCTCGCTACCTGCGTCACGCAGTCCGGGGCGTCTTATCTCCTCAGGAATCTACACAGAGCCTTATGCACCTCCGCCCAGGTGACACCTTTCTCCTCACTACCCTTCCGAAGAGCAACAGGAAGGTGACGATTGGGGTAACGCCAGGCAAACAGTTCGCGGGCAAATCTGACAATGTCACTGGGCGTCATTGACTGCTCATCTCCCTCATGAGGTTTGAGTGATTTGAACAAGTAAATGCCAAAATAATATGCCAAACGGCGATGGCAGGGCTTTGTCAAGGAGCGTATTCGTTTGAGGTAACATCCGAGGGCAACACTTCGCTGACCCTGTTTGAGCAAAGCGAGTGACTTGTAGTAGTAAACTTCAGGGAGAAGAATGTTGGATTCCCGAGCGAGCCGCCTATTGACTAATGCCCAATTAGCAAGTTCGATGCATTCTCGCCATAAGCCATTTATTGTGAGCACTCCCAATCCGAGAGATACAATGTCCTCAAAATCGCTCAACTGCATTTTTCTGGAGCGATAGCGGAATGTTTTGAATTCTTCAAGCGCGGTTCTCCATTCGTCAGGTGTTACATCTGCTGACCGTCGTATAGCCAGTTTTGCGACCCGTGGACTCCCTTCGAACTCAGACATCACTCACACCTCTCTATCGTCTCTCTCGTGTCTCTCCCTCGAAAATCATCGTCCTCCTCCTCGTCTTCGTTCTCGAACCTCACAAACGACCGACGACGGGGACGAGGACGACGAAGCAATCCCCTGCAGCGAGGAGCGTCAAAGACGCAGAGAGGATGCCTCTCAAAATCACCCTTGGAGACAAAGGCGATTCCCCCGATCCATCGGGGAGGGAGAGAAGCGCGCAACGCAAAACTTCGGTTCAAACGAGCCCCTCATGAACCTGACGGTTCGCTACGCCGCATGAAGATCCTCCTTGTCGTCGTCCTCGTCGCCATGTTGCCGGCAGTTCAGCGAGAGGACTTTTTCTGTCGCACGGGTGACACTTTTTGTCCTCTTCCGTAAATTCTTTTTTGCTTGCAATTTCAGTCGACTAACATAATAATAGAATACAGGAAGTAGGATAGTTGGACAGGCTTTTTCCGAATCCAGTTGAGCGGGTCTTTTTGAAGGAACTACTCGTGCGTCGTCAGCATACTGATGACAATCATACTTAAGACTGGAGCGTTTATGCCTTTCGGCAAACAAAATCGCTGAAACGACCAGCGACGAGTTTGGGGACGAGTGCGAGTTCGGTTCTTTTGGAGGGAGGATACAGAGATGAACGTTTTGCGAGTCGTTGTTCTGGGTGGGATACTTTGTCTGGCAACATCTGCAACGTGGGCTGCGCCGAACTTGCAGTTATACATTGACCCCAGCCTGAACTCCAACGCGGCTTACAACTCCATCAGTAAGGGCTGGGAGACCACCGCCAATCCGATGACCTTGTCTGCGTTCATGCACGGATTGAGCACGGCACACACTTATCGCATCATCGTCTCCCTTCCGGGGCGGCTGGCGGATGACAATCCGAATAAGAAAATAAGCGTCACCGTCACCGATCCTATGAGCAAAGAGACCGTTGCCAGTTTGGACATCTGGACGTTCGGCACGCCGCCGTTGTGCCATAGTGGCAATGCTCAATCTTTCCACGCCGCTTTATTCCCGACGTGGTATGCCACGTTCGATTTTACATTTTCGTCCGACAACAGATTCACCGTCTTCGACGTTAGCACTCAGCAAGGCGAAACGCCCGGCTTCCGCAAAGACTTCCTACTGACTTTCAGCGGTCCGCAGAGTGATACACTTTATCACTTTGACCTGTTTAACGTTGAGACCGGCGAATTTGCACCACTTACGCACGACGCGCAGAGAAAGCCTAAGAGATCCAGCGGCCTGTTTCCGCCTGTGGCGTTCGGTTTTGCGGGGGGCGGCATTGGCTTGTTAGGAGGCGGCGGTGCTTCCTTGGATGGTTCGGGTGGTCCAAGTGGAGGCGGTGGAGGCGGTGGTGGTTCCTTGGACGGCTCTGGTGGTTCGGGTGGTCCAAGTGGAGGCGGTGGAGGCGGTGGTGGTTCCTTGGGCGGCTCGGGTGGCTCGGGTGGTCCAAGTGGAGGCGGTGGAGGCAGTGGTGGTTTCTTGGGGGGGCTGGACGGTTCTGGCGGTTCAAGTGGCGGTGGAGGAGGCAGCAGCACAGGTGGCTCGTCGGGTTCTTCTGGTGGGTTGGGCGGAAACGGCGGCGGGGGCGTTTCAGGAGGCACCGGCTCACCGCCTGCATCAGTGACCCATACCCCAGAGCCGTCGACTATCATCCTCTTGCTCACGGGCGCCGCCACCTTTTTGGTCATGCAACATCGGCGGCGCAGCAAGAGACAGAAAACCTAAAGACCTTCCCTCCAATCAAACACCGCCTCTATCGGCTGTCAGCGGTCGGGCAGCCGGGTTGGATAGACGCGCCGTTATCGCCGTCAGCGTGCCCATCGAAATACCTGTTATCTGCCCAAACGTTGTGTTCTGTGGCGATAGACTGAAACGACGATGCACCTGCACGAGAAGGAGCGAAGCATCGCGAGAGTCGTTCGGCGAACGAGCCTCAAAATCCTGCGCCCCTCTCTAACGCGCGCCGCATCGCTCTATATCCAATTGCACACGCACGCTCCAGCGGGTGATGCGTGAAACATTCGACCACCGCGTAACCGTCAAACCCTGCCGCGTGCAGCGCGCGCACCCACGCCGCATGGTTCATCTCCGCGCCATCGTCGCCGGGAATGAGATGCTCAAAGTGCGGATAGCGTCCCCGGTAATCTTTGACGTGAACGTGCACGATGTGTGGTGCGAGCATCGCAGTCGCCTCCGCCGGGTCAAAGCCGCAGATGTTCAAATAACACGGGTCAAAGTTGTGCTTCAACGCGGGCGAGCCGACGTCCTCAATCAGTTGAACGACTTTTTCTGGCGTATCTAAAATCGTCCCCCGCCACACAGCGTCCGTCGCAACGACGATGCCGCGCTGTTCGGCGTAAGCGCACGCCGCGCGCAACGTCTTCACCGCCGTGCGCCATGCCACGCACCCGTCCCCCGCCCTGCCGAGGTGAACCGTCACTATCTTCGCGCCCAATTCCACTGCCAAATCTACCGCGCCCGGCAGGTTGAGCGGCTGGCTGTTCCACACCGCCGGCACCAGCGGTAGATGCGTCACGCAGGCTTCGATGTTCAATCCCAACTGCTCCGCAGTCCGTCGCAACGTCTGTCGCGCCTCACGCGGAAACAACGCCGGGTCGAGGTCCTCGCGCCACGTCGCCGAAACGTCCACGCCGTCGTAACCTGTCGCCGCCACCTTCTCCAGCACTGACTCTATAGACATGCCCAGTCGGTCAATGTATGAATAGGTGTAGAAGCCAAGTTTCATGTGCTGACTGTTCGACGCAGGACGCAAGTTCTCTTGCACACGACGAGGAAGGAAAGTTGCGTGCCGCGTTGAAAGTCAAATCGTGAAAAGGAGGTTGAGGCGATGTCGTGGAAATTGGGGTTCATCATACTGGGGACGGGTATCGCTTTATCGTTCAGTTGCGGTGAGGTGAATCAAGTGTCCGCTCATATCGGTGATGTCATTCGCTCTGTCACCGTCGCGCAGAGCGTTGTGACGCCCTACGGGAAGTTTGAGGCGTCGGTCCATCTGGCGAAGCAATATGCGAACCCCTTCGACCCCGAGGAGGTTTTGCTGCAGGGTCACTTTATCTCTCCCTCGCAGAAGAAAACTGTCGTGGACGGCTTCTACTTCCGCGATTTCGAGCGCAGGTTAGAGGGTAACAGCGAACGGCTCGTGCCCAAGGGTTATCCCGCATGGCGCGTGCGGTTTGCGCCGACAGAGGTGGGAGAGTGGCGCTTCTACGTGACGGTCAAGGACAAGTCAGGCGAGTCCAAGTCCAGTGTTCAAACGTTTCGCTGCACAACCCCCTCTCAATCTCCCCCTTCGCAAGGGGGAGAGCGAAGAGGCTCTCCCCCTTCGCAAGGGGGCAAACTCAAAGGCTCTCCCCCTTTACAAGGGGGAGTTGGAGGGGGTCAGCGCGGGTTCGTGCGCGTCAGCAAGAAGAACCCGCTCTACTTCGAGTTCGATAACGGTCAGCCGTATTTCGCCATCGGTGAAAACGTCTGCTGGTCGGGCAGCAAGGGGACTTACGATTACGACAACTGGTTTGGCAAACTGGCTGCGCACGGCGGGAATTACGCGCGGCTGTGGATTGGTCCGTTTAACTCGTTTACACTGGAGCGCAAAAAGCGCGACGCGCAGGACGAGGCAGGCCTCGGGCGCTACGACTTAGCCAACGCTTGGCGACTGGACTACGTGCTGCAACTCGCTGAACAGAAGGGGATTTACTTGATGTTCTGCATTGAGTCGTTCAACTCGCTGCGGATTCGCCCGGAGTATGCGATGTGGCACGATTGCCCTTACAACGCTGCCAACGGTGGTCCGCTGCAAAAGCCAGAGGATTTCTTCACGAACGAAGAGGCGAAACGGTTCTTCCGCAATCGCCTGCGCTACCTCGTCGCCCGCTACGGTTACAGCACGCACGTTCTGTCGTGGGAGTTCTGGAACGAGGTGGACATCATCGAGAAATACGAGAGCGAAAACGTGCGCCTGTGGCATCAGGAGATGGCGCGGTTCCTTCGTAGCATTGACCCGTATCGGCATCTCATCACCACCAGTTTCGCGGGCAGCGAGGGGGACGCGCACGTGGACGGCTTGCCCGAAATGGACTACGTGCAGACGCATAATTACGGCTCGCGGGACGTAGCGGCGACGCTGAGCGACTATTGCCTGCGTAAGGCGCAGAAATACGGCAAGCCGCACTACGTCGGCGAGTTCGGCGTGGACTGGCAGGGCAAGGGGAACGCCGCCGACCCGACGGGCGTGCACCTGCACAACGGTCTGTGGGCGCCGATATTTTCCCTATCGGCGGGGACGGGGATGTTGTGGTGGTGGGACAATTATGTAGACCCGATGAATCTGTATTATCACTTCGCGCCTGTCGCCCGGTTTGTGAGAGACGTGCGGTGGACGGAACACCAGTGGAAGCCGCTCACAACCGAAGTCGCGTTCATCACGCCGCCGCAGAGCATTCAGCCAGAGGATTTGATGATCGAGCCAAGCCACGCGAGTTGGCAGCCCGCGCCGTTCAACCAGCCGAACACTTTCACCGTTCACCGTGACGGGCGCGTGGAGCCAGCGGACCGCCTCAGCCGCGTGCTACACGGCGTCGTCAACCACAAGGACAAGCACAACCCTGCGACCTTCCACGTAGACTTCCCGCAGCCGGGGAAATTTGCCGTGCGTGTGCATGGCGTTTCTGGCTACGGCGGAGGGCATCTCAACATCTGGGTGGACGGTCAAAAGGTGCTGGACGTGGACTTCCCCGATACGAATCCTCCTGGCAAGCACGAGACCCTCAACCAATACAACGGCACTTACGCCGTGCAGGTGCCGGCGGGCAAGCATGTCATCAAGGTTGAAAACGTCGGTAGGGATTGGATCTTCGTCTCTTACGAACTGACGGGTTACAAGGTCTCCACCGCACCCAACCTGCGCGTGTTGGGCATCGGTGACGACTCCACTGCACTGCTCTGGATTCAGAACAAAGACAATACATGGTATCGCCGCTCGTTGGGCAAAGAGCCGCGTGAGGTCGCCCCCACGCGGTTGACGGTCTTCGGCTTGCGCGACGGGAACTACACGGTGGAGTGGTGGGACACTTACACCGGCGTCATCACCGCAACGCAGCCAGTCCGCGTCGTCAACGGCAAAGCCACGCTCAGCGTGCCGGCGGTCAAGACGGATGTGGCGTGCAAGGTGAAGAAGCGGTGAGGATGCGCTCAATGGGGGTGGCTTCAGAGCAGTCAAGATGGATTGACAAAAAGGGACATCTGCTGTATAGTGGGTGGAAACGTTGACAAAGGCACTTGGAAGATGGTCACCATGCGCTCCGGGAACGCTGTTGCCTTGGGATGGTTATTGATGCTGGTCGCCCCGGCGTTGTTCGGCGATGAGCCGCTCACTGCCCAAGCGACAGCGCCCCGCGCTCAAGCTGCGCCCCGCATGGATGGGGTGCTGGATGAACCCAACTGGAAATCTACCCCTGCGTTAGAGCTGCGCGACATCAAAGGACAGGAAACGCCACAGACAGTTGCTAAACTCCTGGGGGACGACCGCCACCTTTACGGCGCTTTTGACCGCCCCGATACGGACCCACGGGCGACGAGGATGTGGAGGTGCTCTTTGACCCTGAGGGTGATGGGTGCGACTGTTATCAGTTTCAGGTCAACCCATTGGGCACGCGAGCGGACTTGCGCTTCTCTGACGCTGTTGAAGGCACAAAGGATACCGAGCGCGGCGCCCAATGGAACTGCAAGGATTAGCCAATTGCCGTCGAAGTGCGCGGCACGGTTAACCAACGCGCTGACACCGACGAGGGCTGGACAGTGGAAACGGCAATTCCAAGGGGCAAACCTCGATGCTCAGTGATGATCAACGGGAAAAACTGAGGACCTACTTCCAGCGTCAGAGAGAAGTTGCGGCGGCGTTCCTCTTCGGTTCGCAGGCAACCGGCACGGCGCACGCCGAGAGCGACGTGGACATCGCTGTGCTGCTGCGACGCGGCGTCTCCCCGCAGGCGGCGTGGGATTGGCAGTTGGGTGTCATGGGAGATTTGGAAGATTTATTGGGCGTGAGGAAGGTGGACGTGGTGCTGCTCCATGAGTGTTCGCCGCTGTTGCGCTACCAGGTGGCACGCGACGGCAAGGTGCTTTTTGAGCGGGATGGAGCGGTAGCGCGCTTTCGCCGGCGCGCGTGGAGCGAATACTTCGATTTGGAACCGCTGCGGCAAAAGCGGCGAGCCACGCGGTGGAGGCGGCTCAGAGATGGCACATTCGGAACCAGACTTTACCCTCGTCGAGGAACTACTCGACAGACTTAACGACTCCCTCATGAGGCTACACGATTTCGACAGGCTAACGCTGGAGCAATACCTTGCCGATGCCATCGTGCAATCTGCCGTTGAACGCCGCTTGCAGGTTGCCATCCAAATCTGCATTGACATCGCCACTGAGATTGTAGCGCGCGCCGGCTTCCGCACCTTATGCAACACGCTGTTGCGTATGGTGCGCTTCCGCAACATTCTCGTTCACGGCTACGCCGAGGTTGACCCGCGACGGGTCTACCAGTTCCTGCGCAGTCGCCTTTCTGACTTTCGCCGCTTTGCGCGGCGTGTGGAAGGGTTCGTTCAAAGGAATCGCCCATGTTCATCATCGGCTTGACAGGCAACATCGCCACCGGTAAGTCCACGGTTGCGCGCATCCTGCGCGCGTTGGGCGCGGAGGTGATTGACGCCGATGCCCTGGTGCATGAACTCTACCAGCCGGGCACGGAGGTCACGCGCCGCGTGGCGGAACCGTTCGG
>JANWYM010000144.1:3455-8809 GCA_025055355.1 Abditibacteriales bacterium | reverse complement strand
TTTGAACGAGAAACTGGTCAAAGAATCCGTCGAGGAATCTCCATTGGTTAGAATTGAATCGTTGCTCAAAGCGTAGCGTCCCGAGAAGTCGAGACGCTACGTTGCTGTTAGAGGGGAGAGAGCCTTGCCAATCTACGAGTTTCGCTGCCAGGAATGTGAGACCCAATTTGAGGAACTCGTGAGCCTCCATAATGGGCAGGAGGTTGCGTGCCCCCACTGCGGCGGCACGTCGGTGAAACGCCTCATGTCCTCCTTCGCCTCCCGCATCAAAGCGGGCAGCGGAGGGGCGCCAATCGTGCGCTCTGGCGGCGGAGGGCATGGCGGCGGCTGAGGGAACTGCGGCTGCCATTGAGAGCCTCTCCAGACACCTCCCCCGATTGGAAGGGGGGGCGGATAGGCTCTGAGAGCAGGCATCCGACCGGTGGTTGGATGTGTCACCTCAAGAATATGACTACGCCAAACGCCAAAGCAAAGAGAATCACAGCAACCGCGCGATGCCTGAGTTGTTGCTTCAAATAAGTTCTGCGATTGCTGACAACCTTTTTCCCTCCCTACACGGGGAGGGGCGTCACGGGAGCGGCTCGCCCTGTCCAACGTCATAGCGAGGGGAGCGAAGTCATCCTCGGCGCGGGAGATTGCCTTGCTTTGTCCCTCGCAACCGCTGCGCTCCTCGCAATAACCCCAGGCGCTCGCCGCGGCGGGCGTTTTCATCGGAGCAGGGTTGGGGAAGGGGGAAAGGCATAACGGCAATCGCGTCACTCTTGTTGTGTATCGCGTCAACCCCGAGGTATTGGAGGTCGCGGCGATTGTGTATGAGGCAAGGTTGCTGACCGAACTGGAACAGATAACTTAACTATCCCGAAACCATTCTGAAACACACAGCCGTTAAGATAACGAGGTGAACCAAGCGCGTGGACGGGCTCGCCCTCACTCTGACCTTCGGCGGGATAGCGGCGCTGGGCAATGTGGTGGGGGGAGCGTTGATTGTTGCCAAGCGTTCGTGGGATAGACGGGTTTTGACTTACTGCGTCGCGTTCGGCGGCGGGTTTTTGTTGGCGGCGTCGCTGTTGAAGATGGTGCCGACAAGCCTGTCGCACGCTCCGACCGTCGCCCCGTTTCTTTTGTTGGCAGGATATTTCCTAATTCACTTTTTCGCGCACGTGTTGGGTGAACACGTCCATCTCGGCGGCGAACCGCACCATCAAGGCGAGGAAGTTCATCACGCCGTCGGGGTGTCCACCATCATCGGGTTGGTCATTCATACGTTCTTTGACGGCTTAGCTATTGGCTCAGGATTTGCACTGAACAATGTTGGCTTAGGTGTTTTAGTGTTCTGTGCAATCATGTTGCACAAGATTCCCGAAGGTTTCACCATCGCGTCCATCACCCTCGCCTCTGGGGGCGGGCGTAAGTGGGCGTTGGCAGCGGCGGTGGGGTTGGCGGGTGCGACGTTGATGGGCGCGTTGAGTGTGTTTGCCGTTGACGTGGGGCTGGCGAAATACGCGCTCCCGCTGGCAACGGGGGTGACGATTCACGTTGCGGCGTCGGATTTAATCCCCGAGGTAAATGAGGTAAAAGGAATCGGCGTCCCCAGCCTCGTTTTAGCCGGGGCAGTGGCGTTCTATGTCACCGAGCGATGGATAGAGCAGTTGGTCAATTAGTCAACGAGTCCGTTGACCAGTTGACCAATTGACTAGAGATAGAACCATGCCCAAAGACCATCTGATTGAAGTCCGCTGGCACTCGCGCGCGGGGCAGGGCGCGATGACGGCGGGGCAGTTATTGGCGGAGGTGGCTGGCACGGCGGGCAAATACGTGCAAGCCTACCCCGACTACGGCGCGGAAAAGCGCGGCGCGCCGATGTGTGTGTATAACCGCATCAGTGACCTGCCCATCCGCCGCCGCTGCGCGGTGACGGAGCCCGATATTGTCATTGTGCTGGACGCCACGGTGATGGCGACGCTGGACGTGACCGAAGGGCTCAAGCCGGGCGGCACGGTGATTCTGAACACCAAGCGCACGCCCGCCGAGGTGCGCCCGGCGTTGGGGCGCGACGACGTGCAAGTGGTGACGCTGGACGCGAGCGGGATAGCCCGCGCAGAGGTCGGGCTGGACGTGCCCAGCGCGCCGATGGCAGGGGCGTTCGTGCGGGTCTCGCACCTGATGGACTGCGAGGAGTTTTTGGAGGAGTTCCGCCGCGTTTTGCTGAAATCGAAGTTGGGCGGCAAGGGGGAAAAAATCATTGCAGGCAACCTCGCAGCCGCCCGCCGCGGCTATGAGGAGGTTCAGGTGCAATGAGTCTGACCCTGCCCTCCAAAAACAAGAAACTCCCCGGCTGGCGCAGTATGCCGTGGGGCGGTTTGGCACTGCAACCGGGTAACTCCGTTGACTACGACACCGGCTCGTGGGAAGACCGCGTGTTAGTGTTCCACGACCATATCTGCATCCATTGTATGCAGTGCTGGATCGTCTGTCCCGATTCGACCATCCTCGCCAAGGACGGTAAAATCATTGGCATCGACTTGGGACACTGCAAAGACTGCGGCTTGTGCGTCGAAGCCTGCCCGACGGAGCCGAAGAGCCTGGAGTTCGTGCGCGTCGAAGACCTGTTGATGGGGGTGCGCAACGAGGCGGGCAACAAGTCCATGCCGCAAGTCATCCACGAGGTCAAACAGCAGGTTTCCGAGCAGGTCTCCCAGGCGATGGAGGAAAAAATCAAACAAGCGGCGCGCGCCGCCATCGCCGCCCTAACGCAGGAGTTGGGGCGCAAACCGACCGCCGCCGAGTTGCTCAAAAAAATGGGGAAGGACAGCGGGTTGAGCAAGGAGATGGCTCAGGCGCTGGTGTCCGAGGACGGAACCAATCCGTAAAGGGTTGATGGTTGATGGTCAACGACTGCGATAAACCATGAACCATTAACCAGAGGTGTGGGTATGTCAGTCGTTGCTTTTAAGACGGGAAACGAAGCCATTGCGGAGGCGTGGCGACAGATTAACCCAGACGTGGTCGCGGCGTATCCCATTACGCCGTCCACGACCATCATGCAGGCGTTCACGGAGATGGTCGCCAACGGCGAAGTGGACACGGAGATGATCTGCGTCGAGAGCGAACACAGCGCGATGAGCGCGTGCGTGGGAGCGGCGGCTACCGGCGGACGCGTGATGACGGCGACGTCGGCTCAGGGCTTGGCGTTGATGGTGGAGATTCTTTACATCGCGTCGGGCATGAGGTTGCCGATTCTGCTCGCGTTGGCGACGCGGGCGTTAAGCGCACCGCTCAACATTCATGGGGATCACTCCGACGCGATGTTGATGCGCGATTCGGGCTGGGTTGAGATTTTCTCCGAGAACGTGCAGGAGGCTTACGACAACATGCTGCAAGCCGTCCGCATCGCGGAGCATCCCAACGTGCGCCTGCCGGTGTGCGTGTGCTTGGACGGGATGCAGACCTCGCACCAGTTGGAAAACCTCGTCGTCGAAGACGATGCGGCGGTCAAGGAGTTCATCGGCGAGTTTACACCTTACCATCCGCTCGTGGACACCGACCACCCTGTGACCTACGGGGCATGTTCCGTCTCGTTCGGCGAGGACTTCTACTTCGAGGCGAAGCGACAGCAGATCGAGGCGTTCGACCATGCCTTGCGCGTCGTGCAGGAAATTGGCAAAGAGTTCGGCGAGCGGTTCGGACGGCACTACGGGTTGTTTGAGGAATATCGCCTTGAGGACGCCGAGTATGCCATCGTCATGGCGGGCGCCAACTCAGGCACCGCGAAAGATGTCATAGATGAACTGCGCGACGAGGGCAAAAAAGTCGGGCTGCTGAAGATTCGTCTCTTTCGCCCGTGGCCGTGGCAGCAACTCCGCGACGCGCTCAAGGGGCTGAAGGGGATCGCGGTGTTCGACCGCTCCAGCCCGGCGGGTTCCATCGGCGCGCCGTTTTTCAACGAGATTCGCTCCGCGCTTTACGGCGTGGAAAATCCACCCGTGGTGCTGAACTTCATCTACGGGTTGGGCGGACGACAACTCATGCCCGAGCACATCCGCCACGCGGTCGAACAAACCCAGTTGGCAACCCTGACGGGCGTGAACGGGGAACTGGTGGGGTATCTGAACATTCGAGAATAATGCGGGAGGGATCACCATGGCAGTGGCTGAAGTTGCCACCAAAAAACAGGAGTTAAATCTCCGCAAAATCGCCTACGAGCAGGACAAAGAAGCCATCGCGCCAGGGCACAAACTCTGTCCGGGCTGCGGCATCACGGTCATCATGCGCCAGTTGTTCGCGGCGGTGGACTACCCCATCATCGTCGCCAACGCGACGGGGTGCTTGGAGGTCTGCTCAGGCAACTTGCCTTACACCTCTTGGCGCGTGCCGTGGATTCACAACGCCTTCGAGAACGCCGCCGCCACCGCGTCGGGGATTGAGGCGATGATCAAGGCGCTGAAACGCAAGGGCAAACTGCCCGCCGACAAACCCATCAAAGTCCTCGCCATCGGCGGCGACGGCGGGACTTACGACATCGGCTTTCAGGCGCTGTCGGGCGCGATGGAGCGCGGGCATGAGATGGTTTACCTCTGCTTCGACAATCAGGGCTACATGAACACGGGCGGTCAGCGTTCCTCTTCGACGCCGTTTGGCGCCAGCACGCACACCACGCCCGTCGGATCGGTCATCCCCGGCAAGATGCAGGAGCGCAAGGACATCTGCTTCATTCTGGCGGCGCATCACATCCCTTACGTCGCCCAGTGTTCGCCATCGCGCTGGCCCGATTTCGCCCGCAAAATTCGCAAGGCGTTTGAGGCGAACGGACCGGCGTTCGTCAACTGCCTGTCCGTCTGCCCGACCGACTGGGGCACGGAGCCGCAAAAAGGGCTGGTCATTACGCAGATGGCGGTCGAAACCTGCTACTGGCCGCTCTACGAAGTGGACCGCGGCGTGTGGCGCATCACCTACAAGCCGAAGCAAAAACTGCCTGTCACCGAGTGGCTCGCCAATCAGAAGCGGTTCCGTCACCTGCTCCGCCCGGAGAACAAGTGGATGGTCGAGCGCATCCAAGCCGAACTCGACCGCCGCTGGGAACAACTCCTCGCCCTCGAGCGCGCCACCGGCGGCACTGGGGAGGCGTAGCGCAGGCATCCTGCCTGCTGGTTTGGTGAGGCGCTGTTAAAGTTCGCAGGATAGCGTTCCGAAATATCTTCGGGACGCTATTTCTTTACTAAACTTTTGCGCTTTGCCTTTTCCTGCGAGAATGCCTGTCATAGCGAGCGGAGCGAAGCCATCCCCTGCGGCGGAGATGGCTGCAGCGGAGGGGATGGCTTCGCTCCGCTCGCCATGACGGGCATTTCCGAAGGAAA
>JANWYM010000144.1:0-3355 GCA_025055355.1 Abditibacteriales bacterium | reverse complement strand
ATCGTGGCGGCAGTGGACCCGGACAAAATCATCCTGTTCGGCTCGTATGCACAGGGGACGCCCCATGCCCATAGCGACATTGACTTGTATATCGTCAAATCCGGGGATTACGACCGTTTCGCATTGCAGGGGGAGGTTCACGAACTGCTCTCAGACATCCGTCGTGACTTCGACGTCCTGGTGAGAACGCCAGAACAAATCGAACATGCCTTATCGAACGGCAACTCGTTCGTTCGGCGGGTTCTCAAGCAGGGGAAAGTCGTTTATGAGCGAGCAACCCAAACCGTTGTATCCTGAGAAGTATTATGAGCGGCTTCTGTTCTTTGCGGAAGCAGACCTGCGGGCGGCGGAGTTGAGCCTGCAAGGAGGTGCGCCTTTCTTCCATAAGCCCTGTTTCGAGGCGCGCGAATCGGCTGAGAAGACGCTGAAGGCGTTCATCGAAGCCGCGGGCAAAGAAGCCCCAACCCTGCATAGCCTCCCTCCCCTCCTGAGCGACTGCATCGCCATTGACAAAAACTTCGGCATCTTTCGAGGCAAATGTCAGACACTTAACCGCTACCAGTCCGAAGCCCGTTATCCTGATGAAGCCGCCGCTGATTACCGATTCACTGAGTCAATGGCAGCGGAAGCCGTCGGCATCGCCCGCGAACTCTTTGACTTCGTCCGTGATAGGATTGAGCGGCGCAAGCGAGACGGGCTGTTGTGAGACGCTCGTTCGGCGCAGTCTCTGACCGCGCCGCAAAGTCTGACCGAAGGTCTCATCTAAACTTTTGCGTTTCGCGCTTCTCTCCCTCCCCTTCGCGCTTCTCTCCCTCCCCGCTGCAGGAAAACGTCATTGCGACGGAGCGAAGCAATCCCCTGCGGCGGAGATGGCTGCAGCGGAGGGGATGGCTTCGCTCCGATCGCCATGACGGGCATTTCCGAAGGAAAGGGCAAAACGCAAAAGTTTAGAGACATATTAACCCTCCTGTGCTTCACTCACTCCCTTCCCTCTGCGCTGAGTTCAGGAGGGAGGGCTACTTCCTCCCGTTTCCTTTGACGGACAGCGCCACAGATGCTATAATGGCAAGCGGTGAACGACCATGCAGCCCACGACCACCGCGTCGCGGCAGCACGAGAAAACACAACTCGAACCGGTGACACCCGACCTGCTCGCGGAGGTGGTGCGCCGCATCGTGGCGGCAGTGGACCCGGACAAAATCATCCTGTTCGGCTCGTATGCACAGGGGACGCCCCATGCCCATAGCGATATTGACTTGTTCGTCGTCAAGTCAGGTGTGACGAACCGCCGAGAGGTGGCAGGTGAGTTGCATTGGATATTGAGTGACATACGGCGTGACTTCGACATTATTGTGACGACCCCAGAGAACATCGCCTTCGCGTTGGAACATGGCAACTCCTTCGTCAGGGTTCGCGTCCTGCAGGAAGGGAAGGTGCTTTATGAGCGACCAACCACGTGAGTATCCCCCGGAGTTTTACGCACGCCTCCTGTTTTACGCCGAAGCCGACTTATGGAACGCTGAACAGTCCCTTCAGCAGACCAGTGGCTTCTGGCATATTCCCTGCTTTGCCGCACGTGAGAGCGCGGAGAAAACACTCAAAGCCTTTTTGGAGGCGGCGGGGAAGTCGGCTCCGACCTTGCATGGATTGTCGAAACTGCTGCAAGACTGTATGGCTGTGGACAAGGAATTTGGACGGTTCCAGTTGCACGTCAAGCGGTTGGCGAGATACCAGACAGATGCCCGTTACCCCGATGAAGCCAAAGAGTATGACTTCACAGCGGAGGAAGCCACTGAAGCCGTCCGCCTCGCCCGTGAGTTGTTCGACACCGTGCGCGACAAAATTGAGCGGCGCAAGCGAGACGGGCTGTTGTGAGACGCTCGTTCGGCGCAGTCTCTGACCGCGCCGCAACGCCTGACCGAAGGTCTCATCGCTAAGACATCGCCCAAAACGCAAAGCCGAGAGCGATGGAGTATGGGAGCGCAGTCCTTGACATCCCTACCCGATATGTCATAATCGCCTGCGGTGAGAGGATTGAGGACGGATTTACCTGCCACCTTTTTTGCTATCTACACTCAGCAGAGTGAGCGGCGCGAGGCAGTGATGTGGCTACCGCGCGCGGCGTTTGAGGGTATGGTGCGCGTGACACAGGAGCCGGTCATGCTGCCAGAGACGCCGGGCTGTCGCCTGACTTGTCACGTGACCAACCTCAGCGACGCGCCCCTGACGGTGGCGATTCTCTACTCGCGCGGCGTGCCGATGCGCCAGAGCGCGCCGATACCGCAACTGCTCTGTCGCTGGACGGAGTGCGAGGAGTTCGTCATGGTCAGCGCGAACATCGTAGGGAACGGACGCTGTGCCGTTCCTCAAAACGAGGGCTACGCATTAGGCGTGGTGCGCAACGATGCACACGTTACGTTCGGTCAGTGGGAGACGCCGGGGGAAGGCGATGAACTGTGGACGCATTTCGCGCGAAGCGGCACGCTCAGCCCGCGCTTCGCCAGCGACCGCGAATGTATCCTCTCCCCTGCCCTTGCGATCGCTTCGCGCTTCGACTTGCCGCCGCGCGGGGCGAAGTCCGTCCCATTCGTCTGGGCGTGGTGGCTGCCCGGACAGCCGCAGAATGTTCAACCGTTTGCCAACGTGCAGCAAGTTGCCCTGCGGCTGCTTCAGTCTTGCATGTAGATCCGCGCCAGCGTCGCGAGTTAGTTTTGTGCGGAGAGGGCAATGCAGCGAATCGGCTGCTGTTGCCACATTGTCAAACCTAAACGGATGGATTATACTTGCATGTCGCCAATCGCTTGTCATTGTGAGCGAGGCGAAGCAATCATCAATCGCTTGTCATTGCGAGCGAAGCGAAGCAATCCCCTAACGGCTGAGATTGCTTCGCTTCGCTCGCAACGATAATAAACACAGGAGGAATTTTGATGTCAGAGCGCGCAGGTGTGGTGACGTTCAAGGGAAACCCTTTGACGTTGCTGGGCAATGAGGTGAAGGTCGGTGACAAGGCGCCGGACTTCAAGGTGGTGGACAACAATTTGCAAGCCGTGACGCTGGCGGACACAGCGGGCGCGACGCGGATTTTCGTGGCGGTGCCGTCGCTGGATACGCCGGTGTGCGACGCCGAGGCGCGGCGGTTCAACGAAGAAGCTGCGAAGTTAGGCGACGTGAAAGTGTATGTGGTGAGTCTCGACCTTCCCTTTGCGCAGAAACGCTGGTGCGGCGCGGCGGGCGTGGAGAACGTGCAGACGCTTTCCGATTATCAGGACCGCTCCTTCGGCGAGAACTACGGCGTGCTCATCAAGGAACTCAAACTGTTAGCGCGTTCCGTGTTCGTCGTGGACAAGAGCGACAC
>JANWYM010000143.1 GCA_025055355.1 Abditibacteriales bacterium | reverse complement strand
CCACGAGGAACTCAACTTTGCGGTTGACCTCATCAACCGCGTGGTGGACGGCGTGGACGGCGTGAAGACCGGTTTGCACGTCTGCCGTGGCAACTGGAGCCAGCGCGAGGAGGTGCTACTGCAAGGCGCGTATGACCCCCTGATTCCTTACTTCAGCCGCATGAAAGTTAAACAGTTCGTCCTCGAATACGCCACCGAGCGCGCGGGCAGTGTGGACGTTCTCGCCGCCCTCCCGCCCGACAAGGAAATCGGCTTGGGCGTGTGCAACCCGCGCACGAGTGAGATTGAGTCCGTGGACTTCATCGTGAACAAAGTCAAGCAACTCCTGCCGCACCGCCCGCCTGAGCAGATCTACCTCAATCCCGACTGCGGCTTCGGCACGTTTGCCGACCGACCCGTGAGCACCATGGAAACTGCCGCACGGAAACTGCAAGCCATCGCCCAAGCGGCAAGGACATTACGGACAGGTGCCGTGTGAAACGACGATTCTCATGGATTGTCCGATCTGTCCTTCGCTCAGAAGGACATCTTGGGTGCACCGTGACTTTCAAGACAATCTCTACGCGGAGAGCGAGAAGCGCGAAACGTAAAAGTCTATTTCTCGGAAACCTCTCCCATTTTGAGCGCACAGGACAACCCTGTGCGGGGCGGCATCATCCTCCTCGTCTGGGGAAATTAGGAAATGGGGAAACGAGGGAAACTTTCCTCTGGGGACAAGCGCAATCGGTCGGCGTTCCCCTCCTTGTCAAGGAGGGGTTAGGGGAGGTCAAAGTTCCCCGCCTTGACAAGGAGGGGTTAGGGGAGGTCAAAATTCCCCGCCTTACCAAGGAGGGGTCAGGGGAGGTCAAAGTTCCCCTCCTTACCAAGGAGGGGTTAGGGGAGGTCAAAGTTCCCCTCCTTGACAAGGAGGGGTCAGGGGAGGTCAAAGTTCCCCTCCTTGGTAAGGAGGGGTTAGCGGAGGTCACCTACCACGAAGTCACCGCCCACGACGCAGTGGACGTGACGGTGAACCACGAAGGGACTCTGTTCGTCGCCCCTCGCCCCGCGCCTTCGGACGCCCCGCAAGGAACATCAGCCCGCGCCGGAACGTCCGAGCCAACAAAAGCGACAGGGCGGGAGAGCCAACGCCGTCGGCGTCGTTCCCTCGAAGCCTTACGCAAAGAAGCGCAGCGGCGGCTGGCGCAAGCGCGGCGGACGGGCAAAAGCAAACCAAGCGGCAGAACGACGGCGGCATCGTCCAAAGGCAAGCCGTACACGTTCATCAAGCGGTCGGGGTCGGGGGGCGTGAGCGCGACGTTGGTGGTGCAGTGGACGCCGGACCTGATTACCCCAAGTTATGCTTGCTCGACCAGTGGGAACGTGGCGGGCAGCGGGTTGCGGCAAACGAACTGATCGCCAATGCAAGGAGGTTCTCCATAGCAAAAAAACACAGTCAGAGCAGTCGGCGAATTCTATGAGGCAGGTGGTAACCGAGACAACCGTAGCACGGTATAGGGGTTCGTATTCCCTTAGAGCCTACTGAGGTTTGGAAAGGGTAAAGTTGATGCGAAGGATGCAATTAGCGAGTAGAGAGAAGAACTTAGGGGCTTTCCGAAAGCGGCTCTATATGAGTCTTATGATCCTTGTTCTGCTGGGGGTTCGTATGCCTCAAACGCCGCTATTTGGACCACTCTTCCCCTGATGGCACAGTGCTGTGTCTTTTTGATTTTGACCTTGCCGCTAATCCTCACCTGCGTTTGGAACTGTATGACCAAGATGAAGATGATGAAGTGCCTTTCGACAACGCGGTGGATTACTGGCGGCGAGGTGTAGGACAGGTGACCTCTCATCTCAACACAACGGGTCGGGGTCAGGCTGTGGCTGCCTGGAACGGCTTATTCTTCGCCACCGATGACAAGGCGGGAGGATATAAGGGCACGGGGCGGCATATAGCGCCGGTCGTGCTGCAAGGGAGGGTCTATGACAATGTCGGCAACCACCGCTGGACGTTTGGCGTGCAGTATCAGAACGGACGACCTGTATTTAAGAGCCTTCACTTGCCTGACCGCTCCACCCTCGCCAGAGAATTCACCTTTGCCGCCGCGGGCGCACAGTGTCTGGTTCGCCATGGACTTCCCGTGAAATTACAGCCGTTTCCCCGTCCCGGAGACAAACCAATCCCTCAGCCCGTGCCTTCCACGCCTGAAGAGGTAGGACATATTCCCGTGGTTGATCACATAAGAACTTCGCGCACTTCCATGGGATGGTCACGGGACAACCGACACCTCTACCTGCTGATAGTGAAAGAACCGGATTCTGAAACCGCCAGTGTATGGGCGTTCCGTCACCGCGTCCCGCTCAGGGGGGGCTGGACGGTTGCTGACCTGCAGCGTTTCTGGCAGGCGATGAAAGTCTGGGGCGCGGTCAACATTGATGGGGGCGAGGTGACGCAGATGGTGTATCGGCGCAAGGATGGGCAATATGCCATGATACCGCCGCGCTGGGCTGCCCTCCAGCCCCTTCTCCTGTTTCCACCTTCTCTCCCCAACGCCCCAGAGGGTGGGACGTTGATGTATTTTTATGTGCGGGATACGCGGGGATAGTGATGTAACGACAGCCGCGAGAGTTTCACAAAACTGAATACTACCCTCAATATCCCTTCCGCTTATCAATCACACCGATTAACAGCTTGCTACTCATATAGCGGCGCAGGCTCTCGCAGGACAACCCCACCACGCGGTCCATGCGCTTCTGCGACAGGACGGCGATGTGCGGTGTGAGGATGACGTTATGCATCTGCCAAAGCGGATGCGTATTGGGCAGAGGCTCTTCCCCCGTCACGTCCAGCTCGGCGCCGTGCAGTTCACCCAACTGCGCCTCACGTCACCGCCAGCCCCTCCCTATCGGCGCAGGAGTTTACACGGGACGCGCGAAGCGGTGCGCGGCGCAGACGGTCACTGGTATCTGGCGGACGAAACGGGCAAACGACCGGATGTGTTGCACCTCAGCCGTGACGACAGCGAAGCCAACAGGCACGGTGGCGGAGGCGGCGATACCGTTCATCGCAGTTTACGTCTGGAGGAGCGGTAGCCGTCCACGCGCGCCAAGCGCGATATCATCCCTCCGTCAGTGCAGTTTGCGGGGGGCGTCGTGGCGGGCTTCATCTGGGATGGTCCGGTTAACCTCGTCTCCGGCACCTGGCAAGGGCTGAAACTCATTGCGCGATACCTCCCCACCAGCCCAGGATTTTGGACGACGACCATGCCGGACCTGGTGCTGCACTGGAGGGATGTTCAGGTCCAGGCCGAAACGGTTCGTCAGATGGGGGAACTGGTCTGGCAGATGATGCAGCAGAGCGCAATCGATCAAGCCATCGCCAACGGGCGGTGGGATCAGGTGCCTCATACCCTCTGCCATGAAATGCGGGAAGTATTGCGCTTAGGGGCGGAACTGCGCGACGCTACTCTTCCCTTGTGGCAATGCAGGCACAGCCGCCAAAGGCATCGCTAAAATGGGGGAGTGCGCCGGACGGCTGGGGAAGATAAAGTTCGTGAACGCCTTCAAACTCAAACGCGCAGGCCGCACCTGCCGCCTTCTGCGGAATTATCCTACTCTGAGGACGGTGCTGCTCGCGCGCCTGGAGAAGGTCCTCAAGGTGTTGGAAGCAGCGTGCTTTGTGGCGGGCACGCCGGTCTGGACGAAAAATGGGTTGCGTCCGATTGAGACGATTCGGGCGGGCGACTGGGTGCTGTCGCGCGACCCGCAGACGGGGCGGCAGGAGTATCGGCGGGTGTTGTCCACGGTTGTCACCCATTCCACAGCGTTGTATCATATTCGCTATCGCCGCCTGCGTGCGCGTGAGCCCAGACCGCTTTCGCACCGAACGACGCGGCGTCGGAGGCAGGGGCAGGGAGACCGAGACGGCGAGAGTCATGGGGAGGGGGAGGATGAGGAGGACGATTCAGCGGAGTTAGTTGGCGAGTATCGCTGCATCTTACTGTCACGCTTTCTACAGCGCAATCTCCTGGTAAAACTTCCCCATCTCCTCCACCTTCGCCCACTGTTCCCGCAGCGCGCCCCAGCGGAATATCATGACGCCAGTGGCGGGTAGGCGCGTGCCGTGGTCGAGCACCTCGCGCACCTGGGACACAGGCACAGGTTCGCCCCAGTCGGCAATCTGCACGATGGGCCAGATTTTGTGCCGCTCGCTCGGTTTGCCTTCAATGCCCAGATACTTACCCAGCCACGCTGTCTGGCGCGAAATCCACGCGGGGTCGGTGGGATGCCCGAAGCGGGCGTGATAGGGCATGGGACTGAAAACGTCCACGTATTTCGCTTGCGCCTTCAGGTCAATTGCCAGTTTGTTTTTCAGGGCGCCGTCATAGTCAGTATCGCTCCATGGGCAGTGGAACGTGCCCAGCAGCGCGCCGGGGCGCGTCGCGTCGAGGATGGCACGGAACTCCCGCACCCAGTCGGTGAACACATCGCACCGCCATTGCACCCAGCGGTCTTTGTGTTCCCCCAGAAGAAGTTGGGACAGTTCCGCCGTCGGCTTGTTGGGCAGCGTGGTGTTTGTGTCTCGTGCAAACTGCTGGAGGCAGCGGTTGCAGAAGCAAGTGTCGGGCATGTTCGGCACGGCTTGCTCCCAACTGGCGTGGCTGTGGTGGTAGTCCAGCCAGATGCCGTCAATCTCGAAGTTCTGTAACACCGCGCGGAAAGCGTCCATGCGATACTTGCGGTAGCCGGGGTGCGTGGGGCAGATACCCTGCCAGCCGTTCGGCGGCGGGCACACTTTGCCGTCTACGCCAATCGGTGCGGCGTCGGGATGCTCTTTCAAATATCCCGCTTCGTGCATCGTGTTGAACTCCGCGAACACCTTCGCCCCCTGCCGCTTGAGCAGCGCGACGCGTTCAGCGGTGAGACCCCCCGAACCGATAAACACCGCGTTGATGCCGTAATCCTTCAACGTCTTCCCGCGCTCAAATAACTCCGTCGACATCCCCCCATAGATGCCGCGAATCGTGATGTGCTGGCGCTTGTTGTCGGCAGCGCCGCTGCTGCCCACCATCGCGCACAAGCCGATGACGACAAACAACAAAAGAGTGAATTTCAGCAGAATCATTCTCTTCCCCCTACTCCGCTCTCCAAGCCGTCAAGTCATGCACGCGGCGAAACTTGCCGCCCAGCTTGCGATACAGTTCCTCCGCCCACGCGTAGGTCGCCGGACATTCACCGACAAACACCAACTCCGTCGGATACAGCAGCCCTGCCACTTGCGGCAAATCCGTGATGCGCAGGCAGTTGAGCATCTCAATCGCCGCGCCTTTGCCGTCGCGCTGGCTGGGCGCGTTTTGTGTGGCGGGCGGCGATGCTAAAAACAGCGTGCGCACCTGTCCATCCAGTAGCGCAGCATACAACGCGACCGCTGTCATCTCCCCGCGTGCGGCGAGGGACACCTGTTTGCCGTCCATCACCTCCCCCGTCCCCTCCTTTGCAAGGAGGGGAGAGAGCGAGCGCACGGCTGCCAACGCCCGCAGCACGTCGTAAACGCGCATGGACGCCATGGTGCGCCCCGTCCACGCGGCGGCGCGGCGCAGGTGCCATTGCAGTTCCTCGCCCCACGCGGTCTCGCCCGTGCCGCGCGGCTCCACGACGACCTTCGCCCACGGCGCACGGACGCGCCCGACGAAACTCTCCGTCGCGTTGCGCTCCTCGCCCGGCAGCCGCAACGCGACGACGACGGGCGCGGGGCGTTTCACGTCGTTGGCGATGGTCAACCGCCCGTGCAAACGCCACCCCTCTTCGGACGTGAAGGCAAAACGGCAGCCCGTCGTGTTGCCCGAGGCGAACTCAAACTCGACCTGGACATCGAGCGGCGGTGGAGTCGTCGGAAACGCGCCGAAGGTTTTCTGCTTGAGTAACGTGATTACCTTGCGGCGCGTTTCTTCCAATTGCGCTTTGTTCTCTATCTGTGGCGGCTGGGGCGGCGCGAAGAAATCCTCGTGAATGGTCAGCGTGCGGTCCTCAGGCAGCGGACCGTTGACGAACACCCGCAGCGTATCCGCCGATTCTTGTCTTTCGGGAGACTGGTCAATATCGCCGACTTGCTCCGGCGGAACGTCCTTGCCTTGCAGGTGCTTGAGGAACCAGGAAAAGATCGCCGTGCGCGAGCGTTCGTGATACGCATGCTCGCCGGGCGTCTCGACGAGTCGCAGGTTGTCTGCCGCGCCCAATTTCTCGTAGAGTCCTTTGAGTTGGTGGTAAACTTCGCGGATGGAGGCGATGGTGAAAATGCCGTCGCGGTCAGCGGAAGCAATCATCAGCGGGCGCGGCGCAATCAACGCGCCTACGTCCGCCAGGTCCCAGCGGTAGGTGTTAATCCACCACATGCAATCGCAGTGACCGTCAATCGTGCGGTCGTAGATGTGCGAAGCCAGCGTCGCCGTGCCACACACGGGCGCAGCAACGCGGATGCGTTCATCGCCCGCCGCAATCCACCAACTCGCCGCACCGCCCCCCGAAATGCCGGTCACGCCTAACTTGCTCGCGTCCACGTCCTCGCGTTGTGAGAGCAGGTCGAGTCCGCGAATGCCGTTGAGCATTTCAATCCCTGCGGGCGTGTAGCCGCGACTATACCAGTGAAACCACCCTTCCCGATAGCAGCCGTGATGGTAGCCACGCACCTCGCCCAACTGAACCGTCTCCACGATGAGGCAGACGAACCCCAGCTCCGCGAAGCGGCGCGGGTGGGCTTGATAGTGAACCTTCTGGGTGTCTGAGTGCCCGCAGACGTAAACGACGCCGGGGAACTTGCCCTCTCGCTTCGGCACGTAGAGGTTCGCCGTCACGTAAAGTTTCGGCAGACTCTCGTAGTAGAGTTTCTCGATGCGGTATTGCGGACGCTCCACCACGCCCGTCACTTTCACGTTCAGCGGCGGGCGCTCCTCAGGGGGCGGAAGATCTTCTAAGCCCATCATCTCCAAGTATTGGCGGCGCTTCTCTGGTATGAGCCTTCGCCATGCCGCCGCATCGGTGAAGTCGGACAGCGCGCCGTCGGTGATGCGTCGCGCCGCGCGGGACAGATAGTCGCGGATGGTCATGTTCACGTTCTCCTTGCTCATGACGGATGGGTTCATGGGGTGCGCGAGGTTCATGGAGTTCATGACCCCATGGAGGTTTGCCCCTGTGACCCCGGCAGTGGCGCTGACCTTGAGAAAATCACGTCGGTTCATCGTGCGTTGCCTCCGAACGATGGAGAGGTTCGACGGAGGATGTCTCTATCCTCTTGCTATGCTGCGTTCTGCGCGTGTGATATAATCGCATCCAAAATGGAGAGAATACACAACCATGCGCAACATCGGCATTGAATATCCCGCTCGTGGCGCGATGAGGTTCTGCGACTTGGGCGCACCGCCGCAGCCCAAAGACTCAGAAATCCTCATTGACACGCATTACTCCGGTATCAGCAACGGCACGGAGCGCCACGCCCTTTTGGGTGAACATGGATGGGTGCATTTTCCCGGACGACACGGCTATCAGCATGTCGGAACGGTCAGGGCAGTGGGCAGCAAAGTGAGGGACTTCAAGTCGGGCGATTGGGTTTTTCACGGGCGCTACGTGGGACATCGCGGCTGGCACGTTGTCGACGTCACTGAGGCGGACGTTGACTCCATCGGCTCGCACCTGTGTCTGCGGCTGCCTGACGATGTGGACTACAAACATTGCGCGTTGTTGGGCGTGGCGGGGGTGGCAATGCGTCACGTGCGACGGTGTCGCGTCGCACCCGCGCAAAACGTCTGGGTGGTGGGGTTGGGTCTCATCGGTCAGTTCGCTGCGCAGTCGGCGCGGGCAGTGGGTGCGAGAGTGACCGCAACGGATGTCAACGAACGCCGCCTTGCCGTTGCAGAAAAGTTGGGCGCGCACCGCGTTCTCGATGCCCGCGATGATAAGACGAATGCAGCATTGAAGGCAGATGGACCTTACGACTGCATCCTTGATTGCAGCGGCGTTCCGTCACTCCTGCCGCAGATCCACCGCGATGGACTTCTCGCGTATCGCGGTGTCATCGGCTTGCTTGCCGTGCGGTCGGAGACGACGTTTCCCTGGTCCATGCTACACGGGCGAGAAGGCTCGATTGAGGTGTCCTGTCATTTCGGACTGGACGACTTGCGCCGCGTGCTGCACTTCGTCCGTCAAGGCGTGATTCGCGTCGAACCGCTCATTTCACACTGCGTCTCGATCGACCAAGCGCCCACCATCTACGAAACGCTGCGCGACCGTCCGGGGGAGTTGCTGGGAGTCGTCTTTGATTGGACAACGGAACATCCCAGCGATTGACATCGCGGCGTAGCCACAACTTCAGTCGTCCGTTTTCACGGCGCGCGGTCCAGCGTCAGCACCGCCGCCAGCGTCGCTTGCGCCGACAGCCGCACGTTCACAATGTCCACCCGCTCCGGCACGTCACCCTCCAGATGATACTGGGCATCCGCGTAAGGGAAGGAGCCGATGTTGGCGACCGCGCAGCCGTAGCCCGCTTTGACGAAAGAGCCGTCGTCATCGCCGGGCTGAGGACGCTGATAGGAGGATTGCACGAGTCCGATTTGGTAGACTTCATTCATCTCAGCCATCAAGTCCGCCAGGCGTTCCCCTTCGGGCGCCGTGTAGAGCGTGACGTTGGTTTTGCGCCCGGCGGCGATGTCGTCGTCGGACTTGCCGCCCAAGCCGTCGAGGTTGAACACGGCGATCAGGTTGTCCCCCCGTTCGCGGCAGCGCTGCGCCGCCGTCACGCTCGTCCACGGCGTATGTTCCTCGTTGCAGAACAGGAACCACAAGGAAC
>JANWYM010000142.1 GCA_025055355.1 Abditibacteriales bacterium | reverse complement strand
TTCGGAAGGTCCATGCGGGCGCGCACGGTGCGCGTCTCCGGGCTCACCGCAGGGGCGACGTAGGCGAGCCGGCCGGCGGCGCGCCGTCCGGGCAGCGCGGCGACCTCGACCTCGACCGCTTCGCCGACGCGCACCGCGCCCGCGATCTGCTCGCGGATCGCCCGCACCGGCAGGTCCAGCCCCGCCATCAACACCATCGTTTCGAGGCGGCTCAGCAGTTCGCGGGGGCTGTTAGCGTGCGCTGTGGTCAGCGATCCATCATGCCCCGTGTTCATCGCCTGCAGCATGTCGAGAGCCTCCGCGCCCCGACATTCGCCGACGATGATGCGGTCGGGTCTCATGCGCAGCGCATTGCGCACTAAATCACGGATCGTTACCTCCCCCATGCCCTCCACGTTGGGTGGGCGCGCCTCCAACCGCACCACGTGCTCCTGGCGCAGTTGTAACTCGGCAGCATCCTCGATCGTCACAATGCGCTCATCCGGCGGAATGAATGAGGACAACACGTTGAGCGTCGTCGTCTTGCCTGACCCTGTTCCGCCGCTGACGATGATGTTCAACCGCGTCTCGACGGCGGCTTGCAAGAACATCGCCGCCTCACGGGACAAGGTGCCCATGTTGATCAGGTCAGACATGGTCAGCGGATCCTGAGAGAACTTGCGGATGGTCAGGATGGGACCATCAATCGCCAGCGGCGGGATGATGGCGTTGACACGGGACCCATTCGGCAAGCGCGCGTCCACCATCGGACTCCGTTCATCAATGCGTCGTCCCAACGGCGACACGATGCGTTCAATGATCTGCATGACATGAGCGTTATCGCGGAACTTGTATTCCGTCAACTCCAACTTCCCGTGCCGCTCGACGTAGACCTGATGAGGACCGTTGACCATAATCTCGCTCACATCGGGATCGTTCAGCAGCGGCTCGATGGGACCTAAACCCAAGATCTCGTTGAGCAGATCCGCCGTCAACTGTGCCTGCTCAACGCGCGTCAGGAAGATGCCTTCCTCCGATCGCACCTCATTGATGAGCGCCTCCAGCGTCCCGCGCAACTCCTCCGCCGTCACTTGCTTGAGCGTCTCCTGGTCGAGTTCCTGCACGAGCCGCTGCTGCACACTCTGTTTGAAGTTCAGATAAGGCGCGACCTGGCTTCTGGCACGCTCCTGTTGCTGGCGTTTCAGTAGGTCAAACGGGTTGCTGCCGCCACGCTTGTCAATGATGAGCACGGGTGCCGCTGACAGCGGAGGGATGCGCGCCTGGATGCGGGAACCGTCGCTGAGTTCACGGTCGAGGAGCGGCACGCGGGTGTCAATGTGACTGCCCAACGCCTCGGCAATGCGCGAGATGATGCTGCGCAGGTGTGCCTCGTCGCGGAACCGCCGCCCCGAGGGCGTCAACCGTCCTCCCCGCTCCACCAGAATCTCGGCGGGGTTGACGATGTGAATCTTGGTCACTGTCGGCTCGTCCAGTAGCGGCTCGAGAGGACCGAAACCTATAACCTCATGGAGAAACTCATTCGCCAGCGCGCTGCGCTCAGAGCGCGACAGCGACAGTTGACGCTCGCTGGCAACGGTGTTGATCAGGTCGTCAATCCGCGTGCGCAACACCGTCGGGTTAGTCTCCCCTGTCCCCCGTGAGGGCAGCGCGGCAAGCACATCGTCGAAAAGTAGGTGCTTTAGTGCGTAAAATCGCTTGCTGCCTTCGTTCGTCCCGTCCCCGAGTTCCTCAACTGAGGGAAAGTGGACCGTACCGTCCTGCACCCGCGGCAGGGTGGTGACCAATGCGTTCCCCGAAAGAGCAGTTGGCTCCTCGGGTTTCTCCCGGAGGCGACGCTTCCGGTCTAAACGGTCTAGGAGGGACATACGGTGTGATGATTGAAAGATGAGAGATAGGGGATGACACAAGGCCAACGCCTCAACCCGCGGGAACCATCGCCCGAACCGGTGCAGGCGACCCCCAAGTTGATCCCGCATCTCTCATCCTTTGAGGTTCATTCTCCAAAGAGTAGTCTCCAGAACGATGCCCGCGACTTATGGCTGGCTTTGTCGGCAGTCGCCACCGTCGCTACCTCCTTGCCTAACAGGTTGCGAGACAGATCCATCACACTTTGGGCAATCGCGCTGTCGGGCGCGCTCAGCACGAAGGGGATGCCTTCGTTGACCGACTTGACGACCACATGTCCATCGCTGGGAATATGGGCAGTGATGGGCATATCCAAAATACCCTCCACGTCACTCACTGTGATACCGACCTGGCTGTTGGCACGATTGAGGACGAGTTTGATTTTTTCGGCAGGATACAATTGCCGCAATCGGTCCAGCGCCGTGCGCGTTTTGTGGATGGCTAACAGGTCGAGCGTGGTCAATAGCAAGATCGTCTGTGAGAAATCGAACGCCACGAAGGTCGTATCGGTCAGTTGCGACGGCGTGTCGACAACAATATAAGCGTACTGACTTTGCAGCGCATTCAGCACCTGTTCCACGGTATAGACCGTCACCGTCTCGGCATACTCCGGCGTAGAGGGCGCGACCAGCACCTTCAACCCCGTGTCGGTGTGAGTCGTCAGGTAGCTCTCCACCGTTTCCGGGTCAAGTTCCCCGCTTTGGTGTTTTTGCGCCAGTCCCGCGATGGAGTTCTCGGCGGCCAGATTAAGCACAAGGTCAATATCCCCAAATTGCAGGTTGAGGTCCACCAGCACGACGCCGTCATGCGTGGGCAACTGCTGCCTGAGTGCCACGGCAAGGTTGGCAGCCAGCACGCTTTTGCCTGCGCCCCCTTGCGGACTGAAAACGGTGATGATCATGCTGCGCGGCGCGTCCTTCTGCGCCTCTTGCAGGTGACGTATCTTCTGGAGAGTGGAGTAGACTTCGCGCACCGATTCCATTAGATCCTCCCGGGCGATCGGCTTGACCAGAAAGTCGTGGGCGCCGGCGCGCATCATGCGCCGCATCTCTTCTGGACGCGCTTCGTGCGTCAGCACGATAATGCCCATGTCAGGATACTGGGTGCGCAGCCTCTCGATGATCGCCGCCGAGTCGCTGCCTGCGATGTGGGTGTCCACCAACAGAATGTCGGGACGCTGCTCGTGAACTAATTCCAGACCCTCGCGGCCGTCTCCCGCCTGCCCGATTAACTGCAGGCTCTGCTCCGCGCGAATCAGGTCCGCCAGGTTCCGCCGCGACTCGACATCCGCATCCGCAATGACGATGTGGATAGTTGGCATGACTGACTCCGTTCAAAGACCACAGACCACAGGACCACAGACTACTGACCACCGACCCCGCATCCGAGAAGGTCACGTCGCCCTCTGGTCAGTTGTCCTGCGATCAGTTGTCAGTGGTCGGTGGTTATTGATTCCCCTGGCCGCCGAACAACCCCCCGATGCCGCTCAGCCCGCCGAAGCCGCCCAAGCCACCAAAGCCGGGTGTGATGGGCGTGGCGTCCTTGAGGGCATGCGCCCGTTCCAGCACGGGCAGCGTCGCGTCGAACTTGTTGACCTGCGGCGTCAGGAAAATGACCAGTTCCGTTTCGTTGTTCTGGAAGCGCTTGCTCTTGAACAACTCGCCCAGAATCGGGATGCTACTCAACAGGGGAATCTGCTGCACGCTACGGCTGGTCTGATTGGAAATCAATCCGCCCAGCGCGATGGTCTCGCCGGGGCGGACGAAGACGTTTTGAATGGCTTGCCGGATCTTGAACGGCGGCACGCCCCCGACCAGCAGCCCGGTGGTCAGGTCCGGCTCGCTCACCACGGTCGTGATTTGCATGAGCACCGAGTCATCGTCCGCCACGTCGGGCACCAGCGATAAAATAATGCCGAACAGTTGGAAGCCGACACTGGAGGTGGCGAGCACGCCACTGCCGCTGCTCCCGCCCGCGTTGCCGCTCACAGTGCCCCCTGCGCCGAGGAAGTTCGTCGTGGGAATCGGCACCGCCCCACCGATGACGATGCTGCCTGGGCTTTTGTCGAGTGAAGTGAGATTGGGGTTCGCCAGCGTCTTCGCCAAACTTTTATCTTCCAGAAAACGCAGCGTCGCTTGCAGAGGCTCCAACTGGAAGAACGACCCCTGCGGCACCACCTGTCCCCACGTTATCGTGCCGACGTTGGGACCGACGGTGGACGGGGTATCGCTGTTAGTGTCCGTGGCGCCCCCTGCCCCAGGGAGGAACGGCGTTTGCACTCGCGCTGCTCCCCAACGCACCCCCAACTGCTTCAGCGCGGCGGTTGCGATTTCCACCACCCGGACGTGCGTCGTGACCTGCTTGATTTTGAGCGGCTGGTTGACCCTTACCTGCAACAGCGGTTGCCTGACACCCAACCCCCGCGAGAGTGCGGTGCGCAGTTCCTCCAGCGCGTTCTGCGTCGGCACCTCCCCAATCGCCATGACGTTGTTACCGATTTTGAACACGGTGACCTTTTCAAGTCCCTGGATTTGTCGCACGCTCTGCGTCAGGCGTTCGTCCTCAGGTGTTAGGTCGAGCGGTTCATTGAACGGGACGGTGTCCGCCTGCGGCGGCGTCGCCGCGCCGCGAACCGTCAGAAGGTTGACGACCTTCCCTCCCAGTGCCTGAGCTACACGATGCGCCCGCGTCCATTCCTCCTGCGAGTTGACCTCGCCGTGCAGGATGATGGCGTTGGTGCCCTGCACGGCTGTCACCTGCGAGGCCTCCAGACGCGCTAACTGACAGAGGCGCTCGGTCAGTATCTGGTCCGGTGACTTCGCAGGGGGGGGCGGCGGGGCGACGGGTTGAGGCACGTCAATGTGGTTCAGCACTGTTTTCACAAACATCGCAGCGACTTGCGCCGCCCGTTGCGCCTCCGCCTCGCTGGCGACTTCGCCAGTCAACCGCACTACGAACTCGCCATCCAGCCCCGTGAGGACCCGCACCTGCACCTTGGGATGCTCCAACGCCTCACAGATACGCCGCTGAATATCGGCGGCGGTGATCTGAGGCTTGTCTAAGGGCTTCGGCTGTGTGTCGCCGCGTGGTATCACCTTGACGAGATACTGCTGCAACGCCCCCACGCGGTCCTTCTCGTCGCGCTTCGTCCAGATGAGCAGCGAACACTCGCCCGCCCTCTTGGCAACAATCATGACCTCGCGCGCGCTCGTGACAATCGGTTCGTCGAGCACCCCCGTATCTGAGACCGCCACACGCAGCAAATCGCGCTCGGTGCGCGCGACAAAGGCGCGTCCCTCGATGACGCTGACAGTTTGAGTGCCGCCGTCGGAGAACGGCAGGAGGTCGCCTCCCCTCATGCCCGGCGCAAGCGGTGGCAGAGACGGCTGCCGCAATGAATCCTCGGGCATCGTCAACTGCATCGTCAGAGGGATCAGGAAGGGCAACGCCCGGTTGCGCAGTTCCACCAGCAGCGAACCGCCGAGGTTGCCCCTCTGCCGCGTCATCATCAACTTGGGAGGGGCCTTGGACGCAGCGGCCCCTGCCCGAGGCATGGGCGACGTTTTCTTCTCCGCGATGGCTTGTCCTCCCAGCCCCAAGCCACAAACCCCTATTACGACGATGAAGATGAAGGCGACTAACGGTCGGATAAAAATGCGATCTTGCAATGCATCCATGGGTCGTCTCTCCTTTTCTACGCCAGGCGAAGCGGGCTGCGGCGAATGCCCGCCCTCCTGTTGGTTCTTGGACCTTGTTCCTCATCACCGTGGACTCGGGGGAACCTCGACGATTTTCCGCTGTCCGCCCGCGATGATCTCCACCGTGTTCGTGGGTGGTGGAGGGGACGGGGCGGGTTGCTGCACGACCGGTTCGATCCGCATCGGCGGCGGGGGGGGCTGAACGATGACGCGCGGGGTCTCCGACCGCGGAGCGCGCGGCGCCGGCCGGGGCGCGCGATCTCGCACCCACTTGCGGGTGATCTCTTTTTTCAGAATCCCCTCCGAGTTTCGCGGTAGTTCACTGGAGGCTTTGGGGTGGAGTAGCACGTCCAGCGTCGCATCGGACGCAAGGGCGAGCATCTCCGCCTCCTTCGGCGTCACTGAGATAATGATATGTGGGTTAACGGGCGGCGCCGGCTGACCGCTGGGCGAGTCCGTCTGAGAAGGTTCTGACCCAGTGTTGACTGACACGACCTCCACATCTTCTACCAGCATCCGGCTGAACTCGCGGTCAAACGTCGCAACGACGTCAATGCGGTCGCCCGGTTGGAGCAAGTTCACGACCTGCGGTTTGTTGTTCAGCACAAGCATCATCGCCCGCCGACCCGGCGGCAACAGCGCGGTCACCCTGACGTCGCGCAGCGCGCCCAACAGATGTGAACGTCGCACGACCTCGCCCCGGGCAATCAGGTCTTTGCTGACCGCATTGACCACCTGACCGATATCGCTGAGCGCCCCCGACGGAATATGCCCCGCCTGCTCAGGCGGCATCGCCTTCAGCTCCACCATGTCGTCTGTAATGATCGTGCGAGGCGGTATCGTCGTGGATGCCACAACCACCTTCACAGGCTGAGGTGGGGGGGCAGGTTCTCCCTGCTGTCGCGTAAATGGAAACGTCAGCCCCGCGAATATCAACAGCCCCAGCGCAATCTTCACAGGTCGCCTACGGAGCAAAGTGCGTAGAAATCCTTGTCGCATGATGTCTCCTTTAAAGACGATCACAACGGATCGAATCAATTGAGATGTGAAGCACTGCCTTAGTCAGACGCTTTATCGGCAAGGGATAGCCAAATTTGTAGATGTTCGCAGGAAGTAAAAGCCTATCCGAGAACCTCCACCGATTGAAACTTAAATCGGTGGTGAAGGATAACGACGTTGGGGAGCGAAATTGAGTTTAAACTTTTAAGGGGGATATCATTGCCGCAGGGGGAATCTAATCGTTTGACGTAAGCAGGATGGATAGGGTATAATACCTCCAGTCGTTGAAGAAGAGGTGAGGCCTCGTGAGTGTAGAAGACCTCTGGAATCCTTACAAAAGGGAGCAGCCACGATTCAGGCGACCTAAGATCTACTATGTTGTCGTGTCGCTGGTGTTGATGGTGGCGGCGGGTGTCCTGTCTTCCGTCATGATATTGCGCTCCCAACAGCCAACTATGAAATTCCCTCTGTCAGGGGTGACGCTGGGTGAACCGCTGCCGGTTACCGCGTATGACATGGGCGACTACGTGGTCGAAAACGCGCGCGCGGTGTGGAAGGGGGAGATCAAAGAATACGAGACGGCTGACCCGGTCGACTACTACGAAGTCACCGGGCGGATTCGACGCAAGCATGCCCGCGCGCCGTCTCACTTGACCCTGAAGGTAGAAATGCGTGTGGGCATCGTCAGAGTCACCACCGAGCAGTGCGTCGTGAGCGGGGTGGGCGTTGACCAGCCGAAACCGTTCACTTGTCGCATCAAAGACGCCACTCACGCCCGCCTGCGGAAAGCGGACCTGAACTTTGTGATATCACCACTGCTAAGTTCCCCGAGCGATGAGGATTAAGAGCCTCTCCGCAAACCGCGTCACGCGACTTTTCAGGTAGGTTCTCACAACACTAATAATACAAATCAATACAGTAGAGGAGGCAGCCGACATGGAAAAGAATGGAGCGTTGCAATTCGTGGACACAGCAGAAGCCGCCAGCCTTTTGGGTGTTTCCGAGTGGGCGGTCTTGCGGGACTGCGAATCGGGTCGACTTCCCGCCGAATACGTTCCCACTCGGTGGGGCGTCAAGTGGCGCGTGCCACTCGACGCTTGTCGTCCGTCCCGCTCAGGGCAGCCGGGGAGAGAACGAACGCTGGAGCGTCCCGCCTCTCGCGTCGTGCTTGCAGGGGAGCGGTATGCGCGCCTGCAGGAATTCGAGTCTTCAGGTAACGACCTCCCCTCTGAAACACCTAAGCCCCCCAACACCCATGAGATACTGATGCGCCTCGAAGAGCGCGTCGCTAGCTTGCAGTCCGCCGTGGAATCGCTGACCGCGCAGGTGCAATCGCTCGCCGACGAGAACGCCCGCCTGCGGGATGAGTTGATTCGGGGAGTGCGTTTACCTGTGGTGTCAGTCGTGCAAGCCCTGACGGAAGCCAACGCGGAACTGCGCGAGCAGTTGACGCACTTAACTGTTGGTTGTCGGAAATTGGCTCAGTTCATTTTCGATTTGGAGGAGGTTGCCAATGGCTCAGGAACCGGAGCAGAGTAGTTCTCCCCCCACCCCGTCGCCTTACGCCCCGCCGCCGCGCGCAGGCGGCGTAGGCCTGGGGTATTTCATCGTCGTCGCCGTTGTGTGTCTCGTCGTTGGGCTTTTCGCAGGTGGGTTGTTGGTGCGTTCCCGCGACAGCCAAGTGATCGAGGAGAAAACCTCGGAGGTCGAGCGACTCCAACGTAACATGGAGTCCACGCGGAACAACCTGCTCCGCGACGCCCGGGCGCTGCTGGTGAGGGCGCAAGAGGATTTAGGCAGCGGTGATGCGGAACGCGCCCTCGACGGGAGAAAATACATCATTCGCGCCAAGGACCTCGTGGACACCGTGCGCACGTTGGCGACGGAAGACATGGAGAAGGCTCAGATTGAGAGTCTGTCCAAGATGCTCAAAGACGCCGAAGGGCGCTCCGCGGATGCCGCCCAAGCCGACATCACCCGCGCCATCAGCCGCATCGATACGCTGATGGGACGCAAGGCATCACGCCGCCCTCCGTCCCCCCCTCCCACCTCAAGATGAGGGGAGGCGGTGACGTGCCCGCCAGCGATCCGTTTTCTCGCTTGCTCAATTGGCTGCGCAAGGCGGACGTGGACGCGCGGCTGCTGGCTTACGGTGGACGTGTCCTGTTCGTTCTCGTTGCGGCGTTCATCATCTCGCGCCTCGTCGGGACGGCGCTGCGGCGTGCCGCGCACCGCCTGCGCGCGCGGCACG
>JANWYM010000141.1 GCA_025055355.1 Abditibacteriales bacterium | reverse complement strand
TTACTTCCCCTTACTTCCCCCTATTTCATGCTCATTGGCGCGCACATGCCTGTGTCGAAGGGACTGGTTCATGCCGTTCACGCGGGCAAGGCGATAGGTTGCACCACTCTTCAAATCTTCACGAAAAGCCCCGGTCAGTGGAAGGCGAAGCCGATGGCAGACGCGGAGGCTGAGGCGTTCCGCGCAGCAGTGCAGGAGGCAGGCATCGGGCCTGTCGTCGTGCATGACGCCTACCTCATCAACCTTGCAGCTCCCCACGATGACGTCCTCAAAAAGTCCCGCTTGGCGTTTTTGGAGGAGATACAACGCGCTGAGCAGTTGGGGGCAAGTCATGTCGTCACCCACTGCGGCTCGCATCTGGGCAAAGGGGAGGACGACGCGCTCAAGGTTTTAGCCGAAAGTGTAGCGTGGACGCTGGCACGCACCGGCACCAGCCATGTTCACGTCACCTTGGAAATCACCGCTGGACAAGGCACGAGCCTTGGCTATCGCTTTGAACATATCGCCTTCGTGATGGAGCAGGTGAGGAGTCCACGCGTCAGCGTGTGTTTCGACATCGCCCACGCTCTCGCGGCGGGCTACGACCTGCGCGGCAGACGCGGCTACGCGAAGGTGATGCGGGAGTTTGACGACGTGGTGGGCTTGCAGCACGTTGCCGTGATTCACGCGAACGATTCCAAAAAGCCCTTGGGCAGCCGCGTGGACCGGCACGAACATGTGGGGCAGGGGCATGTGGGCATCGAGACGTTCCGTTGCTTCGTCAACGATGCGCGCTGGGAAAACGTGCCCTTGATCGTGGAAACGCCCCAAGCCGAGACCATGCACGCCATCAACGTGCGCACCCTCCGTCGTCTGATACGGAGGCGCGCCCGTCGCGTTGGGAGCGTTGTCGAGAAGTAGCCTGCGATGCCGTCGCGGATGCCGTCACGCTGCCCTCGCGGCGCGCCGCTGTGGAGCCGTCCGCACGTTTGCAGGGGTGCCGCGCTCAACGGATGCCACATTGACCGCCTTCGCCGCTGTTGCCGAAACGGGCGGCTGGGCAAACGGGTCAGTGTCATCTAACTCACTGGACGCGGATGGCGATTCGACAGAGGACAACATCTCCGCGGCGGGTGTGGATTCCGGCAGCGGCGACTCCTGCGGTCGGTCCAGTGCTTGCACCACTTCTGCCACGACCTCCGCAATGGTGCGCCGTTCGCCCTGTGGTGTTTCGTAGGTGCGCGTCTGCAGCCGTCCGTCCACGCCTGCCAACCGCCCTTTGGTCAAGTAGTTCGCCGCAAACTCCGCGCTTTTCTCCCAAGCGACGATGCGAATGAAATCCGTCTCCCGCTCGCCTTGCGCGTTCTTGAAGCGGCGGTCCACCGCCAGCGTGAAGTGCGCTACCGCTTTCCCGTTCAGGGTATAACGCAGTTCCGGGTCCGCTGTCAACCGTCCGATAAGTGTCACGCGATTCATCATATCCTCTCACCTCACAAAGTCACTAAACCTCTTTGGTCTATTTAGACGCTCGCAATGCAAAATGGTTTCATTGTTTTCAGTGAAATCTCAGGAACTTTTTCTTGCGGCGACGGGTTCGTTTTCGGTTTGCATACAGCGTCGTGCATCAACGACGCACGGGCGATGCCCGAGACAAAGGGAAATACCTCAACGCGGCGAATACTTACGCGAGGGGTGAAGGGATCATGTTTGACCTCATCATCGAAAACGGCACAGTCATTGACGGCACGGGTGCGGCGCGGCGGCGGGCGGATGTGGGCATCGTTGGGGACCTCATCGCGGCGCTCGGTGATTTGTCGCAAGCCGAGGCGCGGCGGCGGATTGATGCAGCGGGGTGCATCGTCGCGCCGGGGTTCATTGATATTCACTGTCACTCGGACACGACGTTGCTCCTCAACCCGCGGGCGGAGTCCATGATTCGGCAGGGCTGCACCACGCAGGTCATCGGCAACTGCGGGCATACGGTCGCCCCCATCAGCGCGCGACTGCGGACGCAACTGCGGGAGACGTTGGCAGTGATTGACTGCGGGATGGAGTGGGAGTGGACAACGTTCGGGGAATTTTTGGATGCCTACCAGCAGGGGGGCATCGCCGTCAACGTCGTGCCGCTTGTCGGTCACTGTGCGGTGCGGGCAGACGTGATGGGGTTTGAGGATCGTCCGCCCACCCCCGAAGAACTGCAACGCATGCAACGCCTCCTTGCGCAATGTATGGACGAGGGGGCATGGGGATTGTCAGCAGGGCAGATGTATCCGCCGAGCATGTATGCCGACACGGAGGAACTCGTCGAACTTTGCAAAACGGTGGCGGCGCGCGACGGCATTTACGCGACGCACATGCGGTCTTACAGCACTGCGCTGGTGGAGTCGGTGGCGGAGACGTGCGAGATTGCGCGGCGGTCGGGCGTGCGGGCGCAGGTGTCACATCTGTTAGCGGCGGGCAAGCCCCACTGGGGCAAGGTCGAAGCGTGTCTGCAATTGATGGAGGAGACGAACCGCGTTGTCGAAGTTCACGCCGACAAATATCCCTACACGGCGGGCAGCGCGAACCTGAGCCAGCGGCTGCCGGGGTGGGCGCACGCGGGGGGAGCAGAGGCGATGCTGGCGCGGCTCGCCGACCCCGACACCCGCGCGCGCATCAAAGCCGAGATGGACAACCCGCCCGCCGCGTGGCGCGACTTCGTGCCGATTGACTTCAACGATTTATTTGTGTCCTTTGTCGCCTCGGAAAAGAACAAACCCGTCGAAGGAAAGTCCATCGCTGAGATTGCCGCCGCGCGCGGCTGCGACCCCAACGACGCCATTCTGGATTTGATTTTGGAGGAGCGCAACCGCGTTAATATGGTGGCGCATGCGCAGAGCGAAGCGGAGACCCGCGCCGTCCTCACGCATCGCTTGGGGATGATTGGCTCGGACGGTTGGGCGGTTGCCCCCTATGGCGCGTTGGGCGTGGGCAAGCCGCATCCACGCTCCTACGGCACGTTCCCACGTGTGTTGGGGCGTTACGTGCGGGACGAAAAAGTGATGTCCCTCGAAGAGGCGATCTACAAAATGACCGGCTTGCCTGCCGCGAAGTTGGGCTTAAAGGACCGCGGCGTGCTCGCCGTCGGCAAAGCCGCCGATGTGTGCGTGTTTAACCCCGACGCGGTGATAGACCGCGCTGACTTCGCCAACCCGCATCAATATCCCGACGGCATCGAGCTTGTTATTGTAAACGGCTGGGTGGAAATCGAACGCGGGAGACACCATGGCGGGCTGCGTGGGCGCGTGCTGCGGAAGACGTGAGGGCATCTTTCACGTTCTGCTCTGAGGCGATGCCCTCAATCCAGCGGGGAGGGAGAGGGGCACGAAACGCAAAAGAGGAGTTTGAAAAAAAACTTTCAGCGATTTGCTTGACAGGTTCCCGATAAAACATGTAGAATAAGGAACAACAGAAAGACGCTCAACGTCTAAATGGCTGACGCGATGACGGGAGTGAATGGCTCATGGCGAAGAGTGCGACAGTTGTAGGATTGAACATTGGGTCCAACTTGATCAAAGCCGTGGAGGTGCGCGGGGGGCGGGGTCAGTTTGACGTGACAGGCGTCGCTATCATGCCCACGCCGCCAGATACCGTATCGAACGGCGTCATCATGCAGCCGGACGTGCTGGGGCAAGCCATCAAGCAACTGCTTGCCTCGAATGGTATCCGCGCCAAATCCGTCGTCAGTTCAGTGGCGGGACAGTCTTCGCTGGTCGTGCGCGTGATTGACGTGCCGAAGATGAGCGAGGCGGAGTTAGCCGAGAGCATGAAATGGGAGTTGGAGCGGCACATTCCGTTCGCGGCAACAGAGGTCATTGAAGACCACGTGGTGCTTCCCCCGCTGCGCGACGATCCGAACGCGCAAAACATGGAGGTGTTGTTGGCAGCGGCGCAGGAGGACATGATTACCGCCCACGTCCAAACCTTGCAAGCCGCAGGTTTAGATCCACTCGCGATTGATATTGAGCCGCTGGCGGCAGAGCGGTCGCTGCTGGAGGTGGCGAGTGAGGCGGAACGGAACGAGACGGTTGCCATGCTCAACATTGGGGCGACGGTGACGGAGATTTCTATCTTCCGCAGGGGGATTCTGACCTTCACTCGCCCGATTCCGCTGGCAGGGGATGCGCTGACCCAAGCCATCGCCGATGCGTTGGGCATCAGCAAAGATGAGGCAGAACGCTATAAAATTGAAATGGGTAGTGCGCTGCCGCCCTCGTTGGCGCAGCCGACGTTGACGCCCCCGCCTGCCCCGACGGAGGTCCCTCCTGCCCCGCCCGCTGCGGGATTGGACTTTGACCTTGGCGGTGCGACGCCTTCCGCGCCGCCCCAAGAGCCTGTCTTCGATTTGAGCGGCGAGACGCAACCGGGCGCCGCGCCGTCAACCGCCCCCCCCAGCACGCCGGTGTTCGATTTGGCGGACACGAGGGCGGAGGAGCCGTCCGCGCCTTCGGTGTTTGACTTCGACATCGGACCGACGTCGCCCGCGCCCGGAGAGTCTGAGACCGCTCCATCTTCGTTTTTTGACTTATCCCCAGAGCCGCAGCAGCCCAGCGCCCCTGCGTCCAGTTCGCCTTTTACGTTTGATTTCGACGCGCTGACGACTCAGCCGACGACGCCCCCTCCACCTACCTTCGAAGAACCTGCTGCGCCCCCTCCGCCGACGTCTGAGATGACACCGCCCGCTCCCGCCCCTTCGGCATTCGGCGGCGAGGGGATTTACGGCGGCTACGGGGACGAAATCACCCCCCACACGGTTTACAACGCGATGTCGCCGGTGTTGGGGGAAATGGTGATGGAGATTCGGCGGTCGTTGGAATACTACACAGGACGTTATCCCGACGTGGCTATTGACCGCGTTATTTTGCTGGGCGGCGGCGCGAAACTCCGCCAGTTGGACGTTTTTCTGACCAACGAACTGGGTATAAGAACGACGGTGGCGAACCCCTTTGATTACGTGAGAGGAACGCTGGACGAGGGGCGACTCCGCGACCTCAACCCGCTGATGGCGGTGAGTGTGGGATTAGCCCTACGCGACATGTTGGAGTGATGCTATGTTAAAGATTAACCTTTTACCTGCCTACGTCATTGAGCGCCGCAAGGTGCGCGTTTATAGCATGGTGGCGGCGGTGCTGTTGGTCGCCGAGATCGCGGTGCTGGGGTTCTTCTACAACAAGCAACGGTTGCTTGCCGCCGCGCTGGACGAGGCGAAAACTGCCAAGGCGAACGAAAAATCCCAAGTGGATCAACTGCAGCAAGAGGCTCAGGCGGAACAGGCAAAGAACCAGCCCTTCCAGAACGTGATTGATTTCATTAAGAAGGTCAAGGAGAGCCCCCGCAAGCAGGGACAACTATTGAGTGAACTGCGCAAATACATCTACTGGCGGGTGCTGGTGACGGACATAGACATCTCGGACGGACAGAACGTCAGGCTGTCCTGCGCGACGGACAGCGTGGATTCTTACGCCCGCTTCGTGGCTAACTTCATGGAGTGCCCCCTGTTTGACCAGCCGCCGATATTCAGCGGCATCGGCGGCGGCAGCGGCGGGGGCATGATGGGCGGCGGCATGATGGGCATGGCTGGCGGTCCGGGGATGCCGGCGAGTTTAGGGATGGGCGAGATGCCAGGGATGGGGATGAGTATGGGCATGGGCGGCAGGGGCATGATGGGCGGCGGCTCTGGCTCGCAAAGTGCGACCGACCCGTTGCCGATCAAGTTCACCGTCATGGCGCACTTAGCCCCTCCTTATCAGACGACAGGTGTCCCCATGCCCAGCGGCGACGTCACTGTGACTGGCGCTGGGGGGGGTGGTGGCATGGGCGGTATGATGGGCGGCATGGGCGGTCCGATGGACATGATGATGGGCGGTGGAGCGATGTCAGGTATGTCGGCGGGGATGAGCATGGGCACTGGCTCGTAGCGGAGAAGGGAGGAAGGAGCAACTATGGGAAAACTAACCAGAGTGCATGTCGTTTTGATTGCGGCGGGGATTGCTGTGGTGATCGGGGTGGCTTGGTTCTTCGCTTTAATGAAGCCCCTCAACGAGCGCATCGCTGCCACGCAAAGGGAGATTGACGGCTACGAAACCGCCATTCACGCCTGCCTGCCGGAGTCGGTGCTGACGCACGGCGAAGAGCCGAAAAAACTGCACAACAACTTCAGCACCCTGCTGCGTGACCCGAAGCACTCGAAGTATCAGCAGAATCTGCAAAAAGCCAGAGCCGACAACGACAAGTTGCGCGCGCAACTGAAGTATTTCAAGGACAACATGCGCATTATCACCTTCAAAACTGCCGAGGGAGACCAGGACGCCTGGAAAGCCATCCTCCACGAGTTCCACGAGGTCATTAAGCCCGAGTTTGATGAGTTCATGCGCAGCGCGGGGTTGCCGGTGAGTTACAACTTCACCCCAGATGCGCCCCCGGCTATCTGGACCGCCGTGAAAGCCCCCAGCAGTTCGTTCATCAAACTACCCGCGAGCGGACAGATTCAGGTGCAGGTCGTCGGCAAATACACGGACATCATCCGCTTCCTCAACCACCTGACCAGTTGGAACCGCCTCATTGGGGTCGGCGCGATTCGGTTGAGCGGGCAAAGCCCCAACATCACGGCGACTTTTCCCGTCAGTATCTTTATCCTCGCCGATGTTCCTGAGAGCGTGTTGAGCGCGGGCGGCGGCGCGCCGGGGGGCATGCCTGGCATGGGCGGACCGATGGATATGAGTATGGCGGGCATGGGTGGCATGACAGGTGGGATGATGGCTGGTCCCGAGGCGGCAGGCGGTGCGCCGATGGGTAGCCCGCCACCCCCTCCGGCGGATGCAGGAGGGGGCACCACCAAAGAGGGCGAGGAACTCGGAGACACGGGCGGCGCTCGCGGGGCGTTTGGCAGATTGCGTGGTGGTGGTGAGTAGTTCTGAAAGGATGAGATACCATGAGTCCGATGGCTCCTGAGGAGAAGAAAAAACTCTACATCCTGTTGGGACTAATAGGTGTGCTGATCGTTGTCGTCCTCGTCGTCTTGCGGCCTTTTGGAGGCTCCGGCGGGGATATGACCTCTTCGCTGACACCGGCATCTGGAAGCGGTAGCACCAGCGGAACGAGCGGCTTCGGCGGTGGGATGGGTAGCACGGGCACTGCGCCCGCGATGGACCCCACCGGGAGTGGCGCGCCAGGTATGATGCCCCCAGGCGGCGGTATGCCGACAGGCGCGGACATGAGTGGGGCGAGTGGAACTCCTTCGGCGACGCCGACAGGTGGTAGCGGGCAACAGCCTACGGCGACGCGGAGACGTGGTCCCCGAGAAAGGTTCCGCGCCGACCCGATGGAACCTTTCCAGCAGCAGTTGCCCCCGTCGACTTTAGCGCCGGTCATCTCGACGGCACGCGCACCGTGGACTGGTCAAGGCTTGGAAGGACTCCCGCGCATTAGCCTGGCGGACTTCAACCCGCCGCCCGCAGTGCCCGGAGAAAGACCGCCTAATATTCCCCGCGATGAAGCCAGCGGTCCTGCCCCCGATCCTAACAAGCGTCTGGCGGGCATGATGATGACTCAATCCAACATGCTTTGGGTCATCATGGAGGCCATCGAGGAAACGGGCGTTAAATATTACGTCCTGAAGCCCGGTGACATTGTGCAATTGCGAGACGGATCGTTCCAAGTCGTGCGCTTTGAGCGCTTTAAAGAAAAGACCGATAACAAAGAGAACGTGCGCATTGTGCTGAAGGACTTAGGCACCGGGTCACACAAACTGATTGACTTGCGCCCCTCTTCTCAACCCCAACAAGGGCAGATGGGCGGAGGTATGATGGGAGGCGGGATGGGTATGCCCGGTATGCCCGGCATGGGCGGGATGGGGATGCCTGGTATGCCCGGTATACCGGGAATGGGAGGTGGTAGACGTGAGGAGAGTTAGGCAACTGTTCAATGGAAGGATGAAGAGCGTGTCCCGACTCATCGGGACTCCTCGGATAGATAACTCAAGCGTCGCAGGTGTAGCGCAGGCTTCCAGCCTGCACAAAATTCAAACATCACACGCGAAGGGAGGTGACAAGGTGAGCATGTGGAGCGGACGTCGTTTAATGGTTCTCGTCGGCGCTCTGGTCGCGTTGGTCACTCCGTTGACCGTAAAACCCGCAGCCGCTCAGCAAAAGACTGAGGTCACGCCGGGACCGGGGGACAAGGTATCCATTGACTTCAAGGATGCTCCGATCCGCGAGGCGGTGGATGCGTTGTTCAAAGCTAAACCCGGCGCGAATTACATCGTGAAAGAAGGGGTCGCTGGCGTCGTGAACCTCGCCCTTAAGGAGGTGGATTGGGAGACTGCTTTGAAGTATGTTGTGGAGCAGGTGAGGGCACGAGTGCGCAAGGACGACAATGGCATTTACAATATCGAGCCAGACCCGAAGTATTTCCAGCAAGGGCAGGGAGGCATCGGTGGTGCTGGAATGCCCGGTATGCCCGGAATGCCCGGCATGGGCGGGATGGGGATGCCTGGTATGCCCGGTATGGGCGGCATGGGTGAAGGTGGGATGATGGGTATGCCCGGAATGCCCGGCATGGGCGGGATGGGGATGCCTGGTATGCCCGGTATGCCCGGCACAGGTGGTCGTCGCGGACGTGGCGGCGGGGCGATGGGTGGTGAAGCCGGCTACTATGGCGGTGGAATGCCCGGCATGCCCGGTATGGGCGGCGGTTTGGGCGGCGACACCGGCTTTGGAGGTGACACCACAACGGGCGTATCTGCAGAAGAGAAACGCTACCACCTCGTGCCGATTAAGTACGTCTCCGCGAAAGGCATTGCCCTGCTGCTCGGCGGTCAAGTGGTGACGACCGACATCTTCCTGATGGGAGGTGGTATGGGCATGGGCGGCTTTGGCGGTGGCGGCTTCGGGGGTCTCGGCGGTTTCGGTGGTGGCTTCGGCGGTCTGGGCGGCTTCGGCGGTCTGGGCGGCTTCGG
>JANWYM010000140.1 GCA_025055355.1 Abditibacteriales bacterium | reverse complement strand
ATTCACTCCGCCCCCGCACTGGCGTCCTGTGAGACAAGGGTTGAAACCAGCCATCTACCTCCTCCCCGTTGCCCTCGGACTTGCCTTGATGTTAGGCATTGCGCGATGGTGGAGACAGCGCCGGTGAGGAGGTCTCAGTCCCTCCTCTTGGCGGGAGGCGGAAGGGGCAAAACGGAGTCAGCATCTTTATGGGCGTGCCGCCGACGTGCGCATAGACGAAGACGGAGACGGCTGGACAGACGATGTCAACGGGGACGGGCACGTGGACCTCAACGACAGTCGGTTCGTTCGTGATGTGGTGCGGCAACTGGGGCGGGAGGGCAAGGTGCGCGTGGGGGGTGTGGAGTTTATGGGATGCGCTACTTGGGCGGTCGCTGAGATGCGCAGGTTCGTATAGACGTGGGGGGCTATCGTGCCAATTGGGCGAAGGTGTGTGTTGAGAAGTTGGACGGTTCTTGGTCAGAAAGGACAATGGCTCCGTGAGAATGCGCGGGGGAGACGGCAAACAGTGGCGCCGTGACGTTAGGCAACATGCGCTGGCGGCAGCGACATAGATAGGGTATGAGATGACCCACTCAATACTTTCAGGTCATGCACTTGATTCCTATGCATCACAAGCGCGTGATGGGACTGCTATCCCACTATCTCGACTGAATACGGCGTAGGGGTATTTGAGTGTATATCGGCTGGATTGGGAGCTGGAGGAAGGGGTGGTGCAGACAGTAGAGATGCCGGTGACTTTGTCGGTGACGGAGCCGTTAGAGATAGAATAGATTCTTGCATAAGTAACCATCAAAGTAGACATACACGATCTGGTCAACATTCAACATAAATACCTTAACCGAGGCTACACCGCGAGAGAACTGGTGTAACGTCCCTCGGTGGGCGCGGTGCGATGTGATGCGTCTGGCAATATCTACTTTCGGGGCGGGCAATTCACTCTGAAAATTGACCCGCAGTTCACCCAAGCGCAAGTGCTCAAGGAGCATCTATTGGACGCGCAAGGCTTCCGTTATTCTTATCGTTGCCTGCCACCGGAGCAAGAAGTGGAGGGATTGGTTTACGGCATTGACGGCTCCTTAATAACCACTGGTGCTATTAAGGACGCTCGCCCGTGAGGGTGGAACCTTGCGTCCCAGCGAAGGGCTCATGAACCCAGCATGGGGCAAGGGTTTGGGGAGTCGGCTGAGCGGGTGATTCCTGACCTTGGCACGGCTCTTTGCCACTTGCGGTTGGGGCGGTGGCAGCGGGAAGCCGTCCGCTGCGTAAAACCGAGAAGCACAAAAGAGGAAACAACTCGCGGCTCGGACGGAGCCTGCAGGCGTTCAGCGTGCCGTTAGGCGCGTTCGCCCGCGAAGTCCACGCATCTATTCGGGGGATTCGTCAGACGGACGCGGCTGGTGAGCATGCCCCTTCTGCCTACGGGGTCGATGGAGCAGCGGCTTCTTCAATGGTCAACCGCTGATTGACCCTCACGTTCGTCAACCGCTGCTTTCGTCCATTCGTCCAGGTCACCTCAATCCAGTCCACGCGGGGGGCGTCCCCTAAGCCAAAGTGCAGCCGCAACATGCTTTGCGAACAGTAACTTGACCCACTGCGGACCCAGTCGGTTTGCACCATGCCGCCGACGCCGATGCGCACCTTCGCGCCGATACCGTTGCGATTACTGCCCTTCCCTCCTCTTAACTCGACCTGCAACCAGTTCCGCCGAGGGGCGTCGTTGCGCCACAATTGCGCCTCATCGTTGTTGTTGGTGATAAGGATGTCCACGTCGCCGTCGTTGTCGTAATCGCCGCCCGCCGCCCCACGACTGACGCGTTGCTCTCGGAAAGGTGCGCCCGCCTGCGCGCTGAAGTCTTCAAATCGCCCCTGCCCCCGATTGCGAAACAGCAGGTTGCGCTGACCGTATGTGACGTTGCTATACAGAAGATGGATGTCATCGTTGACATGGCCGTTCGCCACGAAAGCGTCCTTCCAGCCGTCGTTGTCAAAGTCGAAGAAGAATAACCCGAACCCCAGCAGCAACAGGCTCGGCTCCCGAAAGCCCACAGCGGACGCGACCTCGAGGAACATGCCGTCTTCCAGTCGGAAGAACGAGAGCCCCTCATGCGAGAAGTTGCTGATGAGGATGCTGGGGGTGCCGTCGCCCGTGACATCGGTGGCATCAATCCCCATGCCCGCCTTCAGGTTGCCCGCCTCGCCGACGGCAACGCCCATCTCAAAGCCGACCTCCTCGAATTGCCCGTTGCGCAGGTTGTGAAAGAGAAAATTCGGCATCTCATCGTTGGCAACGGCGATGTCCATCCAACCGTCCCCATCGTAGTCCAGCAGTGCCACACCTAAAGCCTTGCCGATGGCGTCGGCAATGCCAGAGGAGCGGGAAACGTCGGTGAAGGTTCCGTCGCGGTTGTTGCGGTAGAGCGTGCAGGGTTCGCCCTCGAACGCTTGCGGTGTGCAGTAGGACTTGCGCCCCGGCAGCAGGCTGCAATACTTGTCGTCGGCAAAGGAACGATAGCGCACGTAGTTGCCGATGAACAAATCCAGCCAACCGTCGCGGTCATAATCCACCCACGCGCAACTGCTGCCCCATCGCCCCTTGTTGTCCACCCCTGCCTGCTGCGTGACCTCGCGGAACTTGCCGTTGCCTTCGTTACGAAACAACCGGCTCGGACCCAGAACGCAGGTGATGTAAACGTCATCGCGTCCATCGTTATCGTAGTCACCGACCGCGCAGCCCATGGCATACATCTCCACCTCCAAGCCACTGCCCCGCGTGACATCCGTGAACGTGCCGTCGCGGTTGTTGCGGTAAAGCGCCAGGGTGATAGGGGGGAAGGTTGGCCCGTTGGCAGGCCTTGACGTGGCAACGTTCGCACCTTCCAGCGTGCCAACTTGTAACCGCTTGCCGTTGAGCAGCAGAATGTCCAGCCAACCGTCGCTGTCGAAGTCCCAGAACGCGCAGCCGCTGCCCATCGTCTCCAGCATGTATTTCTTGCCGAACCCGCCGTTGACGTGACGGAACCGGATGCCCGCCACTTGGGTCACGTCAGTGAAGATGTCGCGCGTGGACGCGGGAGCGGGCGGCTCCCGCCGCTGCGGGGCGCGGGGCGGCGTTGACGGTTTGCAACCCACAACGAGAGCGAGCAGGAGCAGGGTCAGGGATTGTCGTTGGGTGGGTTTCATCTCTCAGCGCGATCTACTCAGGAGGGCGTAACGTCCTTGCCCGTCGAGTTGCCCTCTGGCGTGCCTGCTCTGCCTCCCTCCTCTTCCCCAAACGTTCATAGACCTGAGCGAGTTTCTCGTGGACTTCCGTCCATGTGGGGTCTAATTGGGCGGCGGTTTGCAGGGCGGCAGCGGCTTTGTTCAGTTCGTTGGTTTCAAGGTAGAAGCAGCCTAACTGATAATGCGCCACGGGGTTCTGCGGGTTGCGCAGCAGGGCTTCGCCTCGCAAATAATCGAGGCGCTGAGAGTAGCGCACTTTTTGCATGTCGGCGCGCACGCGGCGGAACTGCTCCCGCGCAGCGGCGTGGTTGCCCATCTGCCGATAGACAGAGGCTAAAACGCGACGGATCTCGTAGCCCCCGGGGTCGCGTCGCAGGGCTTCTTCGAGCATCTGCGCCGCCTCCGCGAGACGATTCATACGGCGGTAGACAATCCCCAACGAGTAGTATGCGCCCGTCAGGTTCTTATCAAACGCTATCGCCGTGCGCAGGCTGCGCGCGGCGGCATCGTTGTTCTGCGGCGACGCTGAACGCGCCATGTAAATCGCGCCCAGCACGTAGTGAAATTGCCCGGTCTGGGGGTGACGGTCAATCAACACGCGGATTTCCCGTTCGGCGTCGTCGAGCATCCCCTGACTCAGGTAACATTGTGTTAAATAATACCGCGACCGGTCATCGTCAGGTTGGCGACGGATGCACCGTTTGAGACGGGGCACAGCGGCTTGATATTGGGTCATCCGGTAGAAGATGAAACCCAAGGCGCAGTCAATCTCGACGTCATCGGCGCCCAGTTCCAGGGCTTTGCGCAGCGCCCGCGCCGCTTGCGGATAACGCCCGCGCTCTTTTTCGACCATGCCCAAACTGGCGTAAGCGAGCGGATTATGGGGCGTCAACGCCACCTCCCGTTGAAACGCCTCGACAGCTTCCGGCAAGTTCCCCCGCTGAAGCGCCGCCACGCCCCGGCGGTGGTATTCCCGCGCCTCCCGCAGGCGTTCCCAACGCAAGCGCAACCACACCGTCCCGATGAGGAGCGCGACAGCAGCGAGATAAAGTAAGGCGCGAAGGCGGCGTGTCATGATATCCGTTTAGAACAACGACTTCGGCGTGGCGGACAGCGAGGCTTGGCTCGCGCCGCCGGACGATTCCGAAGTTGGCGTCGTCCCACTGTCGTTGGTCGTGGCACCGCGTCCGACGTAGAATTGCCGCCCCCACTTTTTGTCGTAATCGCTCCACGCCTGATCGCCCGCCGCCATCATGGCTTGCAGGCAGTGGTTGAGTTGCGCATCCATGTTTTCAATGTGGTGCAGGGCGATGGCTTCCAGCGTTTTAGGCACCACAGGCGAGCCGTATTCGAGAACGCCGTGATGCGAGAGAACCATGTGCGATACTCTCATGCGCAACTCGGCGGGAAAGTGGGGGATGGCGTTCATCTTTTCCTCGACCATCAGCGCGCCCAGCACGACGTGACCGAGCAATTTCCCCTCATCCGTATAGTTCACTACCGCCCCGCCGCTGAGTTCGCGCAGTTTGCCGATGTCATGAAGCAGAATGCCCGTGGTCAGCAGGTCGGCGTCAATCTGCGGGTAAAGGTGCGTGACCACCCGTGCGATCTGCAGGGCGTTGACGACATGTTCCGCCAACCCGCCCACGTAGGCGTGGTGCAGGTCCTTCGCCGCCGGGGAGGCGAAGAAGGCAGCGGCGCACTGCGGGTCGTCGAAGAAACTCTTCAGGAGTTGTTTAAGGAAAGGGTTCTGCACTTGTTCGATACGGCTTCGTATCTGTTCCACCAGCCCATCGGCATCGCGGTCGGTGGAGCGGACGAAGTGCGACAGGTCATACTCATGCGGCTGGCAGCGGCGCAGGGTGGTGACGTTGAGTTGCAGCATGTTGTTGTAGACGGTGACGCGCCCCTTGACGTGAACGACGTCCCCCTCATCAAACTTCTCCGACAGCGGCACGGCGTTGTCCCACACCTTCGCATCAATGTCCCCACTGGCATCGCTCAGAACGAGGTTCAGATACTGACCCGGCTTATGGCGAAACTCCGCGAGCCGTTTGCTCTTAGCGAGAAACTGGCTGTCTATCATCTGTCCGTTGACGAAGTCGCGAATGAACTGAGATTTGTGCATAATTAGCCAGCGTCAAACGTCAAGCGTGAAACGTTACTCTCTGAGTTCACGTTGTCACGCTTCACATTTCACGCCTCACACCCTACACCCCCGGCGTGCGTTTGGTGCGTGCCTTGAGCGAGAGCCGCACGGGCACATCGCTGCGGATGAAGGTATCCTCCATCATCCGATAAAACATCTCGCGTTCCGCGCCGCGCACAACGGCTTGGGCGTGCGCTTCGGCAAGGGCGACCGGATAGCCCCGCCCTTTTTCGGCTTGGTCGGCGACGCCGCTGTGCACGAGGTCGAGCAGGGCGTCGTCTTCAGCGACCCACTGCGGGATTTCCACGCGAGCGATTTCCGCGCCCACGTGGAGATAGAAAAAGCACACAGCGTGCTCACCATACTCCGCGAGGACACTCGACGCGCTGCGGAACACAGCCGAGCGTTCGCCGACGTGGGACAGCAGCCGCGCAAACAGCATCGCATCGGACACGCCCTCGATCGGCGCGCAGGGCAGCGGGTCAGGTTTGTGTTTGTATTCGCAGAAATCGCAGTTGGCGAAACTGTAAGGGCACAACCCCACGCGCAGAGCGTTCACCACATCCGTGCTGCCCGGCGCGCTGATGTAAGCCGCCACTGGCACGCGGTGCTCGCGCAGCGTGTCCAGATGTTCGAGATACGTTTTCAGCATCGTCGCTTTGTAGTCAGCAGGTCTGCCCTCCAGCGTCCAGAGGATCAACGTGCCATCCACCAACGCCAGTCGGGGCGGCGCGTTGGACTGCGCCAACCTCACTAACTCTTCCATCTCCAACAGCGTCCGCCTCAAGCCAATAATCTCAGGTGTCACAGGAATTCTGCGACCGTTCCACTGCACGGTGAGGTCAGCGTCTTGAAAAAACAGCAGCGGGCGCGCGGACAGCAACGGGCGCGCCCCGGAGCCGTAGGGCAGCGCGACGGCGCCGATGTTGAGCAAGTAGCAATCGGAGACTTCATGGCGGTCGGGAAAAATCTGCGAGCCGTCCGTTGCCACAACCGTGAGTTGCGGCGGGCGCGGCGGGCGCGGGTGGATGCGGTGCGCGGGTTCGGTGATGCGAGCGAGGAGCCACGACGTCTTACTGCCCCTCACCTTCTCAATCAGCGGCGTCCAGTCACCGCTCCAGACCATCATCTGCTCCCACGCGCGCTGCACCCGTTGCGCCAACTCCTCGCGGCGGTTGCGCTGCTCGCGGACCATGTCGTTGATTTGCCGTTTGACAGCAGCGAAATCGAGCATAAGCCCGTTGAGCCCGTTGAGCCCGTTGAACGCCCCCCGTCGGCGAAACTGGGGACTCGAACGGGCTCGGTGTGTAATGCACCGAAACTCCCAACGTAACGCAGAGAACCGCAGAGGATCCGCTTCCCTCCGCGCTCTCTGTGTGGAAAAGCCCCACGCAGATTGAGGACGCCAGAGCGGTTATTTTCAGAGGGGAAACCCCAGAACGTGACTGCACAAAATCCTATGCTGCCTTTGCGCTCAAGTCGTCAACTCCAGCAACTTATTCTCCTGGGGATAAGGATGCCCCCGATGCTGGACAAAACCTTCCCCGTAAGCAAAGCCCGCCTCCTGCCCGCGTTGGCGCGACCAGGACAGCATGTGCTCGATGTAGTGGTCCATCCCGTGCTGACGGCGCAACCAACGGCGCTGGCTATCGTGACAGGCAAGCATCTGCGTTTTGATTTCGATGACAGCGGAAATGTCCACCACCAACTGCGCTGGGACGCGGTTGCCGTAGTAGTCCACGCCCTCGATGGGGTCGCAATAGTAGAGGTAAGGAATTCCCGTAGTGGCCTTCTCGTTGCCCGCGCCGCCGTAGTTGGGAATGGGCGCGGCAAAACAGGCGTCGCGCACTAACCGCCCGGTGATTTCGTGGTCAGCCATGTAGTCCTGCAAGGCGTGGGTGAGGACGAGGAAAGGGTTGACCTCCCGAATCAAACTCACCACTTTCCGCCGCGTCCTCGTGTCGTAGTCAATCGCCAGATCGCGCTCTTCGAGGCAAATATACCGCGCGCCGATGACCGCCGCCGCCGCCGCTGCCTCCCCCCGACGGATGCGTGCAATCTCCTCCGCCGAACATTCCACGCTCCCGCAGTCGCCCGGCGTCATGGTCGCAATCGTGATGTCATAACCCTTTTGTTTCAGAATCGCCAGCGTCCCCGCGCACAGAAACTCCACATCGTCCGGGTGCGCCCCGACGGCTAAGATGCGTCCGTTGTCGTCCATTTGCAACCTCCTCTGCGGTCAGCATTATAGCCATCGGCGGCGCTTCTGTCAAATGGCGGGGACAGGGCATCGCCCTCTGCCCTCAATCTGCGGCTGCACGCCCATCCCTGCCACGCTACAATCCCGATGAAGAAGGTGAAACCCACGAGACGGATGAGCCATGCCCCGTAGGATGTCACTGTCATGTCGCTCCCAGCCTTGTTCTGCCCATCCAATCCGCCTGTGATGATTCTGCTCTGATGGCTCAACATGGCGTTGACACTCATCAATTAGGCGCCGACCACCATTGCTGCCAAGAAGCAGAGAGTTCCGCAAATCACCATATAGAGCAGCACTTCATGGCGGGCGACGAATTGACCGCTTTGTGTTAAACACGCGACCGTAGGTCCTGCGTGGAAGTTCCTGAGTCCTATGCGATGGAGTGCAACCCCGTCGCAATCCTCGCTACCCCCTTTGGGACGCTCTCCACCACATTTGCTCCTTCCTCTTGTCCCAATCCTCAGGAGGACGGCGCAGTATACCCGGGTCGCCAGGCCACACGTCGCGTGGAACAGGGTCAACACGAGAGCGACTGCGAGGTGACCGATTCCATAGATTCCACCCAGGCGCGACGGATAACGGATGTAGCCGCTCCCACAGACTCCGTTCAGGCGTGATGGACGGCGCCCATCGGGGGGGTTCTGGTCTGGATAGTATCAGTTTGGGATGTTCCAGTGTTGGGGGGTCTAAACTCAGCGGCACTGCCTGTAATGACGTTAGACGAGGAAGTGGCAACTTGAACGGCGCCAACTCGAAGGACGATGCCTGCTTTGATTCCTCCGCCGAGAAGGTCACTGCTCCTAACCACAACAGACTGACCACAGCGAAGACAAACTTGCTCATAACAATCCGGCCCTTCATCGCGGCATCCCTCCATCTCCCGTAAGGTTCCTCTACCAGTTAGGCGCAATTGTGGCAGCGGCAAGTGGAAGGTTCGTCGCACCTCACTACCATTTTAGCGCAGATTCAGGCGTTGTAAATAGTCGTGGGGAAAATATTTTGTCAGTGCCACTGCCGCAGCAGCGAGCGATTGAACTCAAAGAGGTCAGCCGTCACATCCTCCTTGACCGCCCGCCACTTCGCATACCACGCCAGCGTTGCCTTCAGCCCGTCCTCTAATGTCGTGCGCGGACGCCAGCCGAGAAGCGAACGCGCCTTATCGCAAGCGACCCACTGCGCGAGGATTTCGCCTTCGGCGGGCGCGGTGCCCTGCACCAGGGGCTGGCGGTCGGTTTTGCCGGAGAGGGCAATCATCATCTCGACGAGTTGCCGCACGGTGACGGGATGTTCCAAGCCGAAGTTGAACGCTTCGCCGTTGACTTCGGGCAACTTTTCGGCGAGGGTGATGCAGG
>JANWYM010000013.1 GCA_025055355.1 Abditibacteriales bacterium | reverse complement strand
AAACGGCATCCAAATAAGGGCGAAGCATTTTTAGAGTTGTTCAGCAAACGACTCCAAAAATGCTTCGCCCCTATTGGGGATTATACAGAGGAGGGAGCCAGATGTCAACGCGGACGGGGTGCAGCCGCCTTTGACGCATGAGCCACCCGCGACGCCGTCGCGGATTTTCCGTCGTGGCGCGGGGGAGGTCGCTGGTATCCGTTGCTACGGGCGCGTCAGAGGGGCAAGGCGTCGTTGATGGGGCGCATCTGACCTGTTGGGACGATCGCCCCTGCAATATCATCCTGCTCGCACAAAGCCTCACTCTTCCACCCGCACCGCACCCTCGCCCAACAACTTCTCCACTGCTCGACGGAACGCTTTGTTGGGCTGCACGGCGTAACGCTCGCCCAAGCGCAGCCGCTTCCAACCACCGTTCTGCGGCAGGTGCAGGATGACGCGCGTCCCGCCTTCGTATTCGGGCAGAAGGTGTTGGAGTTCCTTGAGCGTTTCCGGGTTAGCCTTGTCGCGCTGGACGACGATATGGACCACTGATGCATGTTGCGTATTGCGTATTGCGCGTTCGCCGGCGTCTAACGATTTGCCGTTTTTGCCATCAGCAGGCGACCGCTGACGGCTCACGACTAACTGGTCACTGGTCACTGGCGCTGCCTCCGTTTCTGCCTCGGTTACTGATTCTAATGCGGCATCAGGTTCGAGGGCGATGATTTCGTCAGCGAGGATTTTCATTTCCACCTCTTCGATGGTCGTCTCTTCATCGTCGCCGTTGTTCGCGCTGCCTCTGCCGCGTGGAGTAGCAGGGTCAAGTTTGCCCTTGACCAGCAGGAGGGCGTCCTGTTGAATCAACGCACCGCATTTCTCAAAAACGCTGGGAAACGCGATGACCTCCACCTCGCCGGTGAAGTCCTCCAGTTTGAAGAAGCACATCGGGGTGCCTCTGCGGGCGGTGATGGAGCGCAGTTCAGTGACCATCCCGCCGACGGTGACGACTTGGTTTTCGCGCTGGCTGGGCAGTTGGTCGAGGGTGTGGGTGATTTTCTTTTCCAGCGTGCGGCGCACGCTGAGCAACGGCGGGTCGGAAATCGTGATGCCCAGGAGTTCTTTCTCCCACGCCCGCTTGAGTTCAGGCACATCGGGTTCGTCGGGCAACTCGCCCGTCGCCTTCATCGCGCCGACGCCGCTCGCCATGCCGACGTCCACGTCGCCGAACATGCTGATCTGTCCGGTCGCCTGATCCTGCTGGGCTTTTAAGCCGCGCTCCATCGCGCTGTCGAGCACCTCCAGCATCGCGCGGCGGCTGTGGTGCAGGGAGTCAAACGCGCCAGCTTTGATGAGCGTTTCCACCGTCGCCTTGCCGACCGCGCGCTGCGGCACGCGCTCACAAAAGTCGAAGAGGGACACGAACTTCCCTCCCTCGCGGCGCGCGTCCAGGATGGCTCGCACCGCCGCACTGCCGACGTTCTTAATTCCCAGCAAGCCAAAGCGCAGGTGGTCGCCAACGATGGTGAACCCTTCGTCGCTCTCGTTCACGTCTGGCAGCAGCACCTCAATCCCCATCTTGCGGCACTCGTTCACGCCCGCTGAGAGTTTGTCCTTCTTCTCCAGGATGGTCGAGAGTTTTGCCGCCATGAACTCCTGGGGGTAGTGCGCCTTGAGATAGGCAGTCTGATAGGATACCAGAGCGTAACCGGTCGCGTGGCTGCGGTTGAAGCCGTAGCCGCTGAAGGTTTCCATGCGCGCGAAGATCTCCTCAGCGACCTGTCGCTCCACGCCGTTCTGCACGCAGCCGTTGAGGAACAACTCCCGCAGCGACTGCATCTTCTCGACCTGCTTCTTCGCCATGGCGCGCATGAGGATTTCCGCTTGGGGCGGCTCGAACCCGGCGAGTTGCACGGCGATGCTCATCACCTGCTCCTGATAGGTGATGACGCCGTTGGTGTCCCTCAGAATCGGCTCCAACTTGGGATGGAGGTAGTGCGGTTTCTCACGCCCGTGCCGCACGGCGACGAACTTGGGGATTTCCTCCATCGGCCCGGGGCGATACAGGGCGAGGATAGCAATGATATGCTCAAAGTTGTCGGGTTTGAGGTCTTTGAGCAATTGTCTCATCCCCGCACTTTCGAGTTGAAAAACGCCGTAGCCTTCCCCGCGACTCAACAGGTCGTAAGTCTTCTTATCATCCAGCGGTAGGTTGCTGATGTCTATCTCAATCCCGTGCCGCTCCTTGATGAGCCGCAGGGTCTCGCTGATGACGGTGGAGTTGTCCAAGCCCAGAAAATCCATCTTCACCAACCCGACCTTTTCGATCGTCGGACCTTCAAACTGCGTCACCACCACGCTCTTGCCTTTGGATTCCATCCGCTGGAGCGGCACGACCTCGTTGAGCGGGAAGCGGGAAATGACCACTCCGCAGGCGTGGACGCTGGTGTGCCGCGTCAACAACTCAATCGTCTGGGCTGCGTCGAGCATCTGCTTGATTTGCGGGTTGCTCTCGTAGAGGTCTTTGAGTTCCTGGACCATCTCCAACGCCTGCTTGATGGGGATGTATTTGACCGGGTTGACGGGGATGAGTTTGGACACGCGGTCTACCGTCTGCGGGTCCATCCCCATGACGCGCCCCACGTCGTGCACGGCGGCGCGCGACTTGAGCGACCCGAAGGCGATGATTTGCGCCACCTTGTCCTCGCCGTATTTCTGCGTGACGTATTGTAAGATCTCGTCGCGGCGTTCGGGGGGGAAGTCCACGTCAATATCGGGGTTGCTCTCGCGGGCGGGGTTCAAGAAGCGCTCGAAGTAAAGCCCATACCTGAGCGGGTCCACGTCCGTAATCCGCAGCAGGTAGGAGACGATGCTGCCCGCCGCTGAGCCGCGCCCCGGTCCGACGGGAATGCCGCGACCTTTCGCGTAGTTGATGAAGTCCTGCACGACGAGGAAGTAGCCCGCATACCCCTTCTGGGTGATGACGGACAGTTCATATCTCATCCGCTCCTCCGCTTTGGCACGGTCGGCGGCGTGCGGATACCGTTTGGGCAAGTTCTGGCGGCAGAGGAATTCGAGGTAGGAGTCAAGCGTGTGCCCGTCGGGCACTTCAAAATGCGGGAAGTGCGTTTTGCCCAACTCCAATGTGACGTTGCACCGCTCGGCGATTTCCAGGGTGTTGCGCAGCGCCTCAGGCACATCCGCGAACCGCTCCGCCATCTCCTGCGGGGTCTTGAGATAATACTCATCGCCGTAACTCAGGCGGTTGGTGTCTTTGAGTGTCTTCTTCGTGCCGATGCACAGCAGGATGTCCTGAATCTTCCAGTCTTCGCGGTTGGTGTAGTGGGTATCGTTGGTGCAGACGAGCGGGATGCCCGTCTCCCGCGCAATTTTGATGAGCGCCTCGTTGACCATGTCCTGCCCGCGTAGGCGATGGTCCATCAGTTCAAGGTAAAAGTTCTCCTGGCCGAAGATCTCCCGATACATCTCCGCTCGCCTTTTGGCGTCCTGATACTTCCGCGCCTGAATCATCTGCGGAATCTCGCCGCCCAAGCACGCCGAGGCACATATCAGCCCCTCGTGGTATCTGTTCAGCAGTTCATGGTCCACGCGCGGCTTGTAGTAGAAGCCTTCGAGGTGGGCGGCGGTCGTGAGTTTAATGAGGTTTTTGTAGCCCCTCTGGTCCTGTGCCCAGAGGGTCAGGTGACAGTAGTTCCTCTCGTCCTGCTGCCCACGGCGGGGCTCGCGGTCAAAGCGCGAGCGCGGGGAGACGTAGGCTTCGACGCCGATGATGGGTTTAACGCCCTGCTTTTGGCACGCCTCATAAAAGTCAATCACACCATACATAACACCGTGGTCGGTCAACGCCACGGCGGGCATGTCCATCGCAGCGGCTTTTTGGGCAATATCGGCAACGCGCGACGCGCCGTCAAGAAGGCTGAATTCTGAGTGAACGTGGAGATGAACGAATTCCGTCTTGGATGCCATAACTCTACGGTCCTTTCTGCGATGAAGTCGGTGATGCTCAATTGACAGCAGGTTATCATAGCACAACAGCGGCGCTCTGTCCAGTTAAAATTTGCCCGCGCAATTTTCCCCCCAGAAGGATACGCGCCCTCGGCGTGCAAATATGTAAAGCGCCCTTGAGCGTTTGAGCGTCTCCGACACCGCCTCAAGAAGCGCAGCGATGCCATGGATTTTAATGAACGGACGCGGATGAGTGGGATAGCCGTGTCCGCGTCCGTCCATTAAGTCGGCGGTATTTTTAGGGACATCGCCCATGAGTCGTTGACGCACCACGCCGCAGGAAAATGTCGCGGCGAGCGCGGCGAAGCCATCCCCTGCGGAGGAGTTGGTCATGCTGATTCGTCGGCACCACGCCGAACGAAAATCGTCCTCGTCATCGGTTGTTTGCGTCGTTTAACGGAAACGTCCGACGACGAAGACGACGACGATTATTTTCAAGGGAGGGTAGCATGAAACGGTTTGTCTCGGTATTGATGGTGGGTATGACAGTGACGGTGTTGATGGCGTGCCATACGCGAGCGCACGCGCAGGACTTAGAGCGGGTGACGGAATCCGACCCGCTGGCTAAACAGGTGTTGGACTACCTCATGGAGGGATTGAAGAAGGTGAACGACGCGCCCGTCAAAGTGGAAGCGGACACCGACAAAGCCGTGTTACTCTACAACGCGGGGCTGGATATGGGCGCGGCGTTTCTGCCCCACAAGGGGCTCTCGGAGGAGTCCATCCAAAAGAGCGATAAAGAGGTCGCGCCCTTAGGCGTACTGTTCCTTTATCATCTGGCGCCAGCAGTGGACAAAAAACCCGTTGACAAAGAAAAGATCCGCACAATTAGCATCTCAGTCGAGGGACAAGACATTCATGTCCCGACCTATTACATGGGAGTCAAAACCGAAGCAGAAGGGAAGCGCCACCTGCTCGTTTACGGCAAGGACAACAAAGAGCCACTGCTGAAGGTGTCGTTGGACGACAAAGCGACCGACGGCGACCGCCCCGTCATCATCGAAGCCAAGAACGTCGGCAGCGGGGAGGGGACGCTGAACGTCAACGTCCTCAAGAAGTTTCAGGCGGTTGTCCCGCTGAAAGGGACATCGTAGGTTGCGGCTTTCTTCCAACGCTGAACCTTTGCGTTGGCAGAAAGCATGCTAATCTGAGTCATCTTATAGGAGAAACAACCATGCGCAAAATCATCATTGGATTCGTGGTCGGGTTGGTCGTGTCGTTATCTGCGGTGCGGACGGCGCACGCGCAGCAGGACTTGGAGGTCGTGCCGGAGGAAATCGCACAGCAGGTCATCGCATTGTCAGTGGAGGAACTGAAGAAGGTCACGGACGCGCCACTCAAGGTGGAAGTGGACGCCCGCCAGTCCACCGTCCTCGGCACAGTGGAGATGGGCGGCGTCGCGTTCTTGACGCATAAAAACGTCACAGAGGACGCCCTCAAAAAGAGCGACAAAGAGGTAGTGCCGTTGGGCGTTCTCGGACTCTACCGCCTCGCGCTCGTCGCTGACAAAAAGACCGTTCCTGCCGACAAACTCTGCCCAGGAACCATCGTGATTGAAGGCATGACCTTCGAGGTCTCCTTTTGCTTCGTGGGTGTCAAAACGGAGCAGGAGGGCAAACGCCAACTCATGATTTACGGCAAAGATAAAGAGCCGCTCGTCAAGGTGCCGTTGAACGAGTTCGAGACGAAAGTGGACCGCTCAGTCTCCATCGAATGTAGAGTCGGCGGCGGCGAGGGGACGCTCACCCTCAACGTGATAAAGAAGTTTCAGGCGATTGTCCCACTGAAGCAGGCCTCGTAGTGCCGTCTTTCTGCCAATGGACGACTACGGGACCACGGGACCACGGGACCACAGGACCACAGGACAATAGACCAAAGGACGACGAGACCAGAGGGGTCCTGTGGTCCCGTGGTCATCCTCGCACCGGGCGTCCTGTGCCTTCCACCAACCGCACCCGTTGATTGACCTCTGACACCTCGAACGTTTCCTCTTTTCTGTTGCTCCAACGCACGCGCACGCGCTCGACGCGGGACGCCTTGCCCAGCCCGAAATGCAGCCGCAGCGCGCTCTGCGAGCAGTAACTGGAACCGCTGCGCAGCCATTGCGTTTGCGTTTTGCCGCCCGCCGTCACGGTCACTTTCGCGCCGATGCCGTTGCGGTTCGATGACCGTCCTTGCAACTCAATCTCAATCCAGTTGTTCCCTGTCCCTCCCACATTCCGCAGCAGTTCGGCGGGTTGGTTGTTGTTGGACACGAGCACATCAAGGTCGCCGTCGTTGTCATAGTCGCCGCACGCCGCCCCGCGACTGACCCGCTGCACCACAAACGGTTGCCCTGCGCTGCTGCCGACCTCCGCGAATCGTCCCCCACCGAGGTTGCGAAACAGTAGTTTACGCTCGGCATACGTGGTGTGGGGCGAGTAATCCTGCACGCGGGGCTGGATGTGTCCGTTGACGACAAGGGCATCCGACAAGCCGTCGTCGTCGTAATCAAAGAAGAACAACCCAAACCCCAACAGGTTGTAACTTGCCTGCCAGACGCCGCTGACGTGGCTGATGTCGCTGAACATCCCTCTGGGTTGGTCTTGATGGAACAAGGACAAACCCTCTTCGGAGAAGTTGCTGATGAGCAACCCCAAGCGCCCGTCGTTATCGAGGTCGGCGGCGTCAATGCCCATGCCCGCCCGCGTTTTGCCGTCGGCGGCGAAGGCGACGCCCAGCGACAAGGCGACCTCTTCAAACGTGCCATTCCCCAGGTTGTGGAACAGCAGGTTGCGGGTGGTGTCGCTGGCGACGGCGATGTCCATCCAGCCGTCGTCATCATAGTCCAGCACGCACACGCCCAACGCTTTGGCGGTGGCGCGGGTGATGCCCGCCGCCTCGCTCACATCGCGGAAGCGTCCGTTGCCCTCATTGCGATACAGTGAACAGGTCTCTGGCGGGAAGTAACGCGGGTTGCAGTAGGACAGGTAGCCCTCCGCGTAGTTGCAGCGCACGTCGTCCGTCCAGTGATACGGGACGTAGTTGCAGACGAACAAATCCAGCCAGCCGTCGTTGTCGTAATCCACCCACGCCGCGCTCGTGCCCCAGCGACGGTGGCGTTTGAAAATCTCGGGTGTCACGTCCTTGAACTTGCCCTGCCCTTCATTGCGGAAGAGGCGATGCCCTTCGAGGCAGGTCGTTACCAGCACATCGTCGCGTCCATCGTTATCGTAATCACCGATGGCGCAGCCCATGCCGTAGAGGGAAACGTCCAGCCCCGAGCCAGTTGTCACGTCGGTGAATGTGCCATCGCGGTTGTTATGGTAGAGCGCGAGGGTGGGTGGCGGGTTGACTTTGGGAGGGGAGCAATGGGGGATGGGTTTGGAGTTGACGAAGAAAATATCCAGCCAGCCATCGTTATCGAAGTCGAAGAATGCGCAGCCAGAGCCCATCGTTTCGGGGAGGTGCAGTTCGCCCTGTGCGCCGCTGGTATGTTTGAAACGGATGCCTGCACGTTCGGTGACGTCCGCGAACTGCGCGGGGCTGGTCACTGTTTGCGCCATCGTCGCCGCGGACGACGGCGCAAACAGCGCATCGCTGGGGCGGGAACGTTGGCAGCCGCCAAGGGCAAGGGGCAGCAAAAGGCGCAAAGCAAAAAGCGCCACGCCCAACGTTGCCGCCCCTCGCCCGGCGCCTTTCGCCCTTCGGATTCCGCTCATGGCTTCCCCCGCACCGATTCCGCCACCGCGCCGCCGGGACGGGCGAAGGCTTCCTTGCCTTTGGCGTAAATCTCGGCGATCTCCAGGCAGCGTCGGCTCTTCTCCTTCTCGCCGATTTTGGCGTAAGCCAGACCGAGTGGATAATAGACCTCCGCGCGGGTGGGATCGATCTCCAGGGCGTGTTCGAAGGCTCGCGCTGCCTCTGCATACCGCTTCTGCCGATAGAACACGGTGGCGATGAGGGCGAAGGCTTCGGCGTTGGTCGGGTCAATTTCAGCGGCGCGCTGATAATACGCCATGGCTTGCTCGAGGTCGCGGGCGGTGGGGTTCTGAATGAGTTTGAGGTTGCCCAGCACCAAAAAGGTCGTAGCGCGCTGCGGGTTGAGGGCGCGAGCGCGCTGCAGGCTGCGCTCGGCGACATCAAACATCCCCGCGCTCATGGCGCAGGAGCCCAGCCAGTAGTAGCCGTAATCATCATCGGGTTCGAGGTCCACGTAGGCGCGCAACTCGTCAATCGCCTGCTTGAGGTGCCCAATGCTGTTGTAAGCCAGCCCCAACTCGAACCGCGCTGCTGCCAGTTTCGGGTTAAGTTTGACAGCGCGTTGCAACGGCGCCAGCGCCTCATCGCGGCGTCCCATCTGCCGCAGCACGCAGCCCTCGAGGTAGAACAGTTCCGCCCAGCCGGGGCGCAGCCGCTGCGCGCGCTTGAGGTAGGTCAACGCCTCGGTGAACCGATTGTGTATGTAGCACCGCTGCGCTAACTCCCAATACACAACCGCATCCTGCGCATCGGCTCGAGCGCGCCGCAGCAGGTCGGAGGTCGCTAAGCGGCGATACGCGTTCTCTTCCGAACGATATCGCTCAAACAAAACGCCGGCGGCAACCAACAAGCCGCCGGCGAGCAACGCAAGCAAAACCTGTTTCATGTTCCCCTGACGCTCCGCCTAAGGTCGGGTGTTAGGATCGCCGGGCGAGCGGCAGTCGTCGTCCTGAATACTCCACTGGCACGGCTTAGTGTTGCCGTATCTTATCCACTTCACATGTCCGTCGCCAAAGACCGCCCCGAACCCCTCAGTGTGGCGGTCCGATACCCTCTGCGACCGCCCTGGCACAGTCGGAATCAACCAGGCGTAGTCGGTGTGCGCTTCGCGCCAGACCTCCGGGCTGATCCCATCCACAATCCAGATAGTGCCCGCCGGGTCTTCCACCTGCGACTCGCTCGGGCTTCTCCAGTTATTACTTGGGTTCACCACGCCCCCACAGACGTTCGGCACACGGTAACCGAAATGTCGGCATACCCGTGAGTCGGTCTGGTAATCGGTTCCCCACATCGTCGTCAGTTCCCATTGCGACACAGTATTCACCGCGTAACCGCTGACCAGCGGGCTGGGCTGTGTCCCCACTGTCCCCCCCCGACAGAACGTGCTCGACCAGTTCGCCGAAGGGCACTGCCACACTTGATAGTTTTTGGTGTAGGGCTGCAAGAGGTCCTGCCACCACCGCAGGCGAATGCGCGGACCGTTCAGCGTGCTGCACGCCGGGTCCCCTGTATCATACAAGAACGGGTTCGTCCAGTAGCCGTCGTAGTCTTGCGCATACATCACCGCCGCCTGCCCGATTTGCTTCATGTTGGACTGGCAGGACGCCGCCCGCGCTTTCTCCCGCGCCTTGGCGAACACCGGCATCAGAATCGCCGCTAAGATGGCGATAATCGCAATGACGACCAACAACTCAATCAAGGTAAAGCCGCGCCTTTTGAGGCGCAAAAGACAACTGACCCATCGCATCATCAAGCTCTCCTCTCCGCCTTTTCCGGAATTGTTGACCGATAAAAACGGACAGTCTTTATCGCTCAACGGGAAGTTCCCTGTCTACTTAGGCGCCGGCGTAAACTCGCCACGCGCGCGCGCCTCGTCCGTCGGTGAAACGGCTCCGCCCGGTTGGAGCCGACCGCCTTGCATCCCTCCTGCAATCGGCGCCATAGATTCCCCCGGGGTCGCCCCAGACCCCCCCGACGTCTGCGGACGCATCTGCCACCAAATCAATCCGACTGCGACGACAATGATGGCAATCAGCCCCACAATGAGCGGCGTTTGCTGCTTTTTCATTGAACACCTCCTTTCGTAGGACAACTAATGAGCCCCACGACCTGCGACCTGCCCGCCATTATAGCAACAACGGAGGAGATTTGTCAAGCGCTTTTTTCCGTTGGGAGTGCAGGATGTTTTTTCCCCTCCCTGATGAAAACACCTGTCATGGCGAGCGGCGCGAAGCCATCCCCTACGGAGGAGATTGCCGCAGCGGAGGGGATGGCGTCGCGCCGCTCGCCGTGACAGGCATTGTCGGAGATAGAGAGGCGCGAAACATAAAAGTTTGGGTCTGGAGTGATGGAGTGGTGGAGTCTTGCGCGTTATGACCCCGCCCCACGAGGGCAAGCACAACGGAATGAAAACAGAGCAGCATGGCGAAGTGAGATGGTCGGAGGAAAACGACCCCCGATGAATCTCGAACGGTTTCGCACGGTTATCTTTTTCATCATGCTCGCGCTGGCGCTGGGGCTGTGCTTCGCGCTGGTGTTTCCGTTTTTGCGCCTCATCGCGTGGGCGGTGGTGCTGGCGGTGGTGATTTACCCAGCGCATCGGCGGCTGGCGCGACGGGTGAAGCAGCCGTCAGTGGCGGCGGGGTTGTCCTGCTTGTTGGCTTTGCTGGTGGTAGGAGTGCCAGTCACGTTCATCGGGGCGGCAGTGGTGGACGAAACGACCCGTCTGGCGAAGCAGGTGCAAGCGGCGGAGCGCAAAGGCGAACTGTCGCGGTGGCTACCCTCGTGGGATACCCCTGCCGTCCGCGCCGCTCGCCGTTGGCTGGAGCAGCGGGTTGACCTGTCACAGTTGAGCCTGGAATCGGTGATTAGCCAGACGGTCGGGCAAGTGAGTTCCTTCTTGGCGAAGCAAAGCGTAGCGATCGTCAAGAACGTGGTCTGGGTCATTGTGCAGGTCGCGCTGACGCTGGTGACGCTGTTCTTCCTGCTGCGTGACACGCCGCGCCTCATGCCGGTGATACGCGAGTTCATGCCGCTCAACGCCGAGCAGACGGACGTCCTGCTGCGCCGCGCAGCGGACACGATTTACGCTACCGTTTACGGCGCGACAGCGGTGGCGGTGACGCAGGGGACGTTAGGGGGACTGGCGTTTTGGGCGCTTGGTTTGCCCTCCCCGCTGCTGTGGGGCGCCGTCATGACGGTGCTGTGCTTCGTGCCGCTCTTAGGTGCACCGGTGGTGTGGGTGCCGACGGTGGTGGTGTTGGCGGCGCAAGGGGCTTACGGGAAAGCGATAGCGCTCGCCTTGTGGGGGATGTTGGTCATCGGGTTGGTGGATAATTTCATCCGCCCGATTGTCATCGGCGCGCGCACACAGTTGCACATCCTTCTCGTGTTCTTCAGCGTGTTAGGTGGGTTGCTCCTGATGGGACCGCTGGGCTTGCTGATGGGTCCAGTGATTTTAGCCGTCACGCTGGCGCTGCTGGACGTGCTCAAAATGAAGTTGGCAGAGGGACAACAGGGGGAGGAGGAGGGATGAGAGTTGAAGACAAAACTAAACCTTCACGTTATTGCCTCCTCCCTCGAAAACCGTCGTCGTCCTTGTCGCCCCCGTTCTCGAACTCCCAAACAACCGACGGCGAGAACGACGACGAGGACGATTGCTGTGACTCCCCTCCCCTGATGGGGAGGAGAAGGTTTCATCCTTCATCTTCTCGTTGCGGAGGTTCAACTATGTCTTGCATCGTCGCCGTCGGCGCGCACGCTGCCGATATGGAGTTCACGGCGGGCGCGACGCTGCTCAAGCACGCCCGCGCGGGCTGGGCGGTGCATCTCATCCATCTCACCTTAGGCGAAAAAGGCAATCCGCGTTTGGCGCCTGAAGCCTACGGGGCGCAGAAAAAGCGCGAAGCGGAAGAGGCAGCGCGGAAACTCAACGCCACGCCGCACTTCCTGCCTTATCTTGACGGGGAACTGCCCGCCAACGATGAAGCGGCGCGCGCCGTAGCGATTCTGCTGCGACGGTTGCAGCCGCAGGTTGTTATCGCTCACTGGCACGGCAGCATCCACACCGACCATACCAACGCCTATCATCTAACGCGCCGCGCCGTGTTCATGGCAGCCATTCCGCACTTCAACTTAGAAGACTTGCCGCCCGCACGCGGGATGCGGATTTACTACGCGGAAAACTGGGAGGACCTTGATGGCTATCGCCCCTACGTTTACGTGGACGTCAGCGATGTGTTCGCCGAGTGGGAACAAGCCTTCAAGTGCTACGCCATCGGGCGCGGCGAGGGTGGTTTTCCGTATTGGGACTGGTATCAAGCCCGCACACGCATTCGCGGTATTGAAATCGGAACGACCTATGCCCAAGCGTTCGCGGTGGATGAGTGGCGGATGCGACAGAGATGGGACACGCTTTGAAATCCCCCCTCCGTCCCCCCCATCAGCGCCCCTACTGCACCGCCATCCAGCACACCACTTGTAAATCGTCTTCGCGGAGGACATCGCCCTCTGGGACGGCGGGTGCGGCGACGGGGTGTGCCGCCGCAAAAGCGCGCAGCGCCGCCACATCGTTCGGCTGCTTCCGCCAAACTTTCCGCAGTCCCTTCAAGTGCACCTCGGGGAGCGGGTGGGCAAAATAGGTCAGCAGGTCGCTCACCTCCCTCTGGTCGGGCTGCGCCCGTAACCAGTTGACCACCTGATTCTGCGGCGACTTCAGGGTGGGCGGTTTCGCCGCGTGCCGCTTGAGGCGGTTGACCACGTGCCGCTTGCAGCGGGCGATGAGGTCGTAAACGTCGAAGTCAGGATCGGCGCGTTCCGTTTGCTCATCACAGCGAATCAACTTCAGGATGTCCGATTTGCGTTCTGTCACGTGGTCGCGATCTTTGGTCAGGTCGTAGTAGCACCAGAAGTCGCGCGGGCGGTGGGGTTGTTGGGGTGGGGGGGGTGTTGCCCGCAGATAAACGAACAGCCCGCGCGCGTCCTCGCGTCGCAAGCCGCTCCCCACGCCGTTGGGGATGCCCTCCAGCTTTGCGCGCCCGACGCGCTTGAGGAAGTCCAGCAGCGTTTGCCTGACGATTTCACTTGTGTCCAGTTCGGCTTGCGCTTCGAGTTCGTCCACCACTTGCTGCTTTTCCGCTTCGATGTCGCGGAGGGCGTTGAAGTCTTTGGGGTCGACGAGTTCCGATGGGTCCAGCACCTTCGCGTCCACGCCCACCGTGCGCCGGATATTGTCAATCTTCTCGCGCAGCCGCTTCATCAGGTTGAGCAAGTCCTCCAGTTTATCTTCGGGGAAGAAGTTGTAGAGATGCACCACCGCAAACGGTGAGCCGATGCGGTCAATGCGCCCCGCTCGCTGAATCATGCGCACGGGGTTCCAGTGGAGGTCGTAGTTGATGACCGTGTCCGCGTCCTGCAAGTTTTGCCCTTCGCTGAGAACATCGGTGGCAATCAGCAAGTCCAGTTCCTCATCTGTCCCCTTGAGGTGTTGCGCGTCGTTGGAGTTGGGTGAGAACCGCTTGATGATGTCGCGCCGCTCATCGGGCTTCACGATGCTGTCCACAATCCGCAGCCGCTCGTGTCCCAACCGGCGCAGGAATTCTTCTCCCGCGGGCTTGCGCTTGCCGTAGCGGTCAGGTCCGCCCAACTCGTGGTAGAGGTAGCGCGCGGTGTCCTTGAAGTAGGTGAACACGACGACCTTCTTGCCCTTCAACTCGGTGCACAGGAGTTCTTTCAACCCGCGCAGTTTCGCGTCCTTCGCCGCTATGTCATCGCCAAACGCCGCTTGCATCTTCTTCAGCACCCCGTCAATCGCTGCGATGTCCGTCTGCACCGCTTGCCTGATGTCTTCGAGGTCGTATTCCTTCGCGTCCACCTCAGGTAGAGAGTTAATCAGTTCCTTCACATCCGGTTCGTCCTCGCCGCTTTCGTCGGACTGCGCCCAGACAAAAATCTTGCGGTAGTGCGCACTGTCTAGCAACTTGCCGCGTTGCAGCAGTTCCAGAAACTTCGCCTGAAAGTCACGTTGCCGCTCAAAACTGATGCGCAGTGCGGTGACGCTGCTCTCCAACCGCTTCAGGTAGAGCATCTGCAGCAGCCCCGCGAGGCTGCGCTGTTTCGCTGATTCAACCTTGTCGGGAGCGTCCTTGCGGAACTCTTCCAGCGTGTAGGGCGCAAGTTTCAGCCCTTCAATGACCTGCGCGCACTCGGCGTAAAGTCCCGCGTAGGTATCTTCGAGGCGGTAGTGAACGGTGTGCAACTCGCGGTCGGGGAAGTTGATGGATTCGCCGTTGATGGTGGCGTTCGGGTAGTTGCGCTTGATGAACTGCCGCGTGCGGCGCACGGACACGGCTTCCAACAGGTCGAACACATCCCCACGCTCGGCGTCCGCCCGCAGGAAGTAGCCCCACAAACTCGTAATGCCCACGTCCTCGAAGAAGTCATCTGCGTCGCGGGTGATGAAGCGCACCTGATTGTAGAGGTCGAAGAGCGAGTTGTTGACGGGCGTGGCGGTCATCAGAATCAGTTTCTTCGTCTTGCCCGTCGTCAGCAGGCGCATGAGGTTATCATAGCGGTTCGCCGACGTGCTGCGGAAGTTGTGCGATTCGTCCACCAGCACGAGGTCACAGTCGGCAAACTCGGCGGGGTCGAAATCGCGCTGGCTGATTTCTTCCTGCGAGCGGATGACCGTGTAGATGCGGTAGCGGTCAAGGCGCGGACGCCAGAGCGTATCGCGCAGTTGGGCGGGACAGATGACCAACGCCTTCTGCCGTTCGCGGTAGGCGTAATCGTCCAGAAAGCGCAGCCCCACGTGCGTCTTACCCAGACCCACCGAGTCAGCAATCAGCACGCCGCCGCAGCGTTCCAGAATCGCCCTCGCATTGCGGTATCCGTCCTCCTGAAACTCCGTCAACTCAATCGCCGTCGGCGCGGACAGGTCGGGCGCGGGGAGGTCTAACCGGTCTTTGAAATACTCAAACAGCGCCCTCATGTAAATCAGGTAGGGTGGATAGGACTCGATGAACCGGTTGAGGAGGTCAACGAGTTCTTGCTTGTAATCATCGGCTTCGTCCCAGAAGCGGTTGAACCACTGCTTGAGTTGCTCGACGGCTGCCTGCTGCCGCTCCACCGCGTTCAGTTCAGAGTTTTCGGTCAACCCGCCCCGCGTGAAGTTGGACGACCCGACGATGCCGATGCCGCCCCACATCGGCAAGCGGTCAAGGATGTAGACTTTGCCGTGCAAGAAGCCCTTGCGGTAAACTCTCACCTGCACGTCTTCGCGCCGCAGAAACTCCACGAACGCGCGCACGGCATCAAGCGTCTCACGTCGCTCCATGCCCCGCTCAATGTCGCGTCGCAACTGACGGCTGATGTCGCTCGCCTTCTGCGGTTCATCGCCCAACAGCAAGCGGAAATCCCCCACGTTGCGCAAAGCATCTTGCACCAGCGCGAAGCCCTCGACGTTGAAGTAAGCGGTCGCCACATCCACCCGACTCCCCGCCGTCAGCACCGTGTTCAACACCGTGGCGAGGCGTCGGGTATCCGTATGGTTGTCAATGATGTCGGGGACGGCAAAGAGAGGGGGTTGATTTTGCATCGTCTCACCTATGGCGTCAACAAGCGCACGAATCCCGCTTGCTCAAACTGGTGGTCGCTGGTCAATGCCTCCAGCAGACCCCGCTGCTGCATGACGACGAAACTGGCGCAGTCCACCAGACCCCAAGCCTTGTCTGGTCGGCTCTTGAGCAACTGCCACGCCGCCGCGTCCAGAGCGGGTTCAATGTAGACAACCTCTACATAGGGCGAGGTTTTCAGGCTTCCCACAAAGGCAATCGCCTGCGGGCGCGGGATGTGCAGGGGACTGGTCATCATTGTCTTTCCCCTCCCCCAAGGGGAGGAGAAAGAAGGGGTCAGCAACCGTGTAGCTTTTGTCCTAATCATAATTTCCCCCGTCCTCCATGGAACGCGCCCTTGTCAGGTGGTTCTGAACCAACTCCACCACTGCCAGATACACCGCCTCCTGCTTGTCAGTCAGCCGCCGTGCTGCCGTAAATATGCCCGCCCATGCTCGGTGATTGCCCAGATACCACGCGGCGAATCGTTGCGCAGTAAGCCTTCGTTGACCATCGTGTGTCGCTCCCACATCGCTGTATTGCGCCAGCGCGGCTCCTTGGGATTGGAGGGAAGAGGCTGTTCGTCCGCAGGTTTTAGTCGGCTCTTCATCTCGTCGTAAACCCGTTGCAGCACCGCTTGCACCGATGCTTCACCCCCCAATGCCGATAGCGCCCGCAGAATCGGCAGACGATACGCTTCTTTAGACGTGCACTCCCCACGCGACGATCGCTTGGCTGCTCGTTTGCCTTTTCGCTGTCGGCGTGGCTTACCTATTAGCCGCTGCCACTCTTGCTGCTTGGCACGGATGTCGGCGATGAACTTCTCCATTTGCTGTGCTTGTGTGAGTAGGGTTTGCGCCCACTCATACTTTCCTTGCCGCGATGCCTCTGCTGCCTCCTCGCGGGTTTCCTGCAGGAACCTCTCCAACTCGGTAAGTAGCATCTCAAACGCATCAGTCACATCTCGCTGTGCCATCGCGCTACTCCTCGTATAGGGCAAGTTGCTCACTTGTCACTCCCTTGAAAATACCTGTCATTGCGAGCGCAGCGAAGCAATCCCCTGCGGAGGAGGATGACCTCAATCCGCTCGCCATGACATTTTCCTGGGGCGCGGTGCGTCAACGACTCATGAGCGATTCCCTTAACTAAACTTTGGCGTTTCACTCTACCTGACAGTAGGGGGAGGAGTCCTTTGCCGCCTCAAGGCTGTCAACGGATTTCGGTAGCGGATTAAGCGGATGGTGTCGGCGTCCAATCCGAAAGTAATCCGTTTAATCCGCTACCGAAATCCGCTGACAGATGGATTAAACGGATGGTGTCGGCGTCCAATCCGAAAGTAATCCGTTTAATCCGCTACCGAAATCCGCTGACAGACGGATTAAACGGATGGCGTCGGCGTCCAATCCGAAAGCAATCCGTTTAATCCGCTACCGAAATCCGCTGACAAAAGTTTATCCCTATTGCCGTCATTGCCGCTTTCCTGCGGTTGTGTTATGATTGGGGAACAGGAGCAATCCAGCACCGACGTCCGTGAGGAGGTTTTCGTCGTGGTTATCGTGATGGTCACCGGCGCGACTGACGCCGATGTGGAACGGGTGGTTAAAGAACTGGAGCAACGCGGCTACGGCGCGCACGTTTCTAAGGGTGTGGAGAAGACGATTATCGGTGCGATTGGCATCAAAGACCCCGCCGAAAAGGAACGCATCGCCGCTCAACTGCAGTCGCTGCCCATCGTGGAGAGGGTCGTGCCGATTATGCGCCCCTTCAAACTGGTTAGCCGCGAGTGGCAGCCCGAAACGACAGTGATTGACGTTGGCACCTGCAAAATCGGCTCGCGGCAGGTGTGCGTCATGGCGGGTCCGTGTTCGGTGGAGAGCCGCGAGCAAATCATCGAGACAGCCAAGGCGGTCAAGGCGGCGGGTGCGACGGTGCTGCGGGGCGGGGCGTTCAAGCCGCGCACCTCACCTTACGATTTTCAGGGGTTGGGGGAGGAAGCCCTGAAGTATCTGAAAGAGGCGACGGAAGTCACGGGCTTGCCCGTCATCACCGAGGTCATGGACGTGCGCGATGTGGAACTGGTCGCCGAGCACGCGGCGATTTTTCAAATCGGCACGCGCAACATGCAGAACTATAACCTGCTGCGCGAGGTCGGCAGGACACGCACGCCTGTCTTCCTTAAGCGCGGGATGTCCGCCACCATCGAGGAGTGGCTCAAAGCCGCCGAATACATCATGTCCGAGGGTAACCATCAGGTGATGCTGTGCGAGCGGGGCATCCGCACGTTTGAGACGGCGTATCGCAATTCGCTGGACTTGAATGCGGTGCCGACGGTGAAGAAGTTGACGCATCTGCCCATCCTTGTTGACCCCTCGCAAGGCACGGGATGGCGCGACATGGTGCTGCCGATGAGCCTTGCTGCCATCGCCGCCGGCGCGGACGGCTTGGAAATCGAAGTCCATCCCCACCCTGAACGTGCTCTCTCTGACGCGCAGCAGCAAATCACACCCGCCGAGTTTGAGAAGTTGATGAACGCCCTGCGACCATTGGTGGAAGCGGTGGGGAGAACCCTGTAAGTCACCAGTGACCAGGAACAGCCTATCCGCAAGGTCAGGTTCCTGAAAAAGACCTCCCCCGATTGAAATCGTCCCGAAGTCGGGCGACTTCGGCTACCCGCGCCGGCGGGTTTCACAAAATGGGGGTTTTGTGGATACGCACTGAGTCAGCAGTCGTTACCGGTCACTGGTCACTGATCACTGGTCACCATGCTCATCGCCGACACAGTAGCAGTCATCGGCATCGGTCTCATTGGCGGCTCTTACGGTTTGGCGCTGAAGGCGCGGGGGTTGGCGCGGTGCGTGATTGGCGTGGCGCGGCGGGAGACGACGCGGCACATTGCACGATCGGTCGGTGCAGCGGACGAGACGACCGACGATGCGCGCGAAGCGGTGCGCGAAGCCGACCTGGTGATTCTCTGCACGCCTGTCGGTAGCATCGCGGACATGGCGCAACATATCGCGCCTACGCTGCAACGCGATTGCGTGGTGACCGATGCGGGTAGCACGAAGGTAGGCATCGTGCGCGACTGCGAGGCGATTTTGGGGAGGCGATTCGTGGGTGGGCATCCGATGGCGGGGTCGCACGAGACGGGTCCGCAGTGGGCGCGGGCGGATCTGTTTGTAGGCGCAACTTACGTCCTCACCCCCACGCCGCAGACCGACCCCGCGGCGCTGGAAACGGTGCGCACGTTGGCGGAAAAGTTAGGTGCGCGCCCGCTCCTCTTAGACGCGCTCACGCACGACGAACTGGTTGCCTTCACCAGTCACTTGCCGCACGTCGTTGCTTTCGCGCTGGCGAACGCAGTAGCCGCCAAGCAGAAGGAAAATCCCCACGCTGCGCAGTTAGCCGCCAGCGGCTTTCGCGACATGACGCGATTAGCCGCCAGTGACCCGCAGTTGTGGACGGACATCTGTCTGGCGAATCGTGACGCCGTGCTGACGGCGATAGCCGAGTTTGAACGGCAACTGCGGGCGTTGAAGTCCGCGTTGGTGGATGAAGATGCGACAGGTTTCACAGCGGCTCTGCGTGCAGCGGTTGAGGGGAGAGCGTCCATGCTTGAGCATGGATCACTTGGGAAGTAAACTCTTGTGTTGTGTATTGTTGCCCTGAGAGCCTCTCGGAGAAACCTTGATATCTCCCTTTGCCAGGAGGACCGCAGGGGGTTGTTGGCTGGCTCTGGACCTCCCCCCAACCCCTCCTTGGTAAGGAGGGGAGTGGACCTCCTCCAGCTACTCCTTGCCAAGGAGGGGAGTGGGCCTCCTCTAACTCCTCTTTAGAAAGGAGGGGAGAGTTTGTGGAGAGGCTCTTAAAGTAGCCCGCGACGCTGGCGCGGTATCGTCAGGATGGGAGAGGGCATCTATGCAACTCGGCTTTGCAACTGCGATGGCAGGCGGCAACCTGAGTTTCGCCGAGGTCGTCCAGTGGGCGGCGGCGAAAGGGTTTGATTGCGTCGAGGTCATGGGGCAGCACTTGCACGAGGTGCTGGACAGCCCACCACAGCAGACGCTGCACCTCACGCGGAGGCACGGCGTGGACATCGCCGCCCTCGCGCCAATGCTGAACCTGCTTGACGCCGACGCCACCGTGCGGGGGGAGCGCATTAATTTCCTCCAGCGCACGATGGATAGGGCGGAGGCGTTGGGCGTCCGCGTGGTCGTGACCTACGGCGGCTCGGCGTTCGGGATGTATTTCTATGGGATGCCCGGCGTCAGCCGTGGGCACCGCTCCCCGCCACTGGAGGAGAACCTGCAACTGTTCGCCGACGTTTATGGACCGCTGGCGGACTACGCGGCGCAACGTGGGGTGCGCATCGCGTTTGAGACCGCGCCGCGCGGTGGCGGACACGGCAATATCGCGCACTGTCCGGAACTGTGGGACCGAATGTTTGAACTCGTCCCCTCGCCCGCGCTGGGGTTGAGCCTCGACCCATCGCACCTCGTCTGGCTGTTTATCCCGGTGGAGGAAACCATCCGCGCCTACGGCTCGCGCATCTATCACGTGGACGGAAAGGACACAGAGATTCTACCTGAAATCCTGCGCAAACAGGGGATTTGGGGCAACCACTGGTGGCGTTACCGCGTGCCCGGCATGGGGCAAGTCAATTGGGGCGGTGTAGTCTCTGCGCTCAAAGAGGTGGGCTACGCTGGCGCAATTGACATTGAGAACGAAGATCCGTTGTTTTCTGGACTGCTGGGGATTGAGATGGCGGGGCGACATCTGCGGCAGTTCGTGCCTGCTGTTCACAGATAGCACGGATGACGCGGATTAAGAGCCGAAGCAACAATTCCCAATATCTTACCTTTTGCGCTTTGCTCTTTCCTCTAAAAATGCCCGTCATGGCGAGCGGAGCGAAGCCATCTGCCTTGTCCGTCATTGCGAGTGTAGCGAAGCGATCCCCGGGGAATGAAATTGTTTTGCTTCGTTCCTCGCAACCGCTGTGCCCCTTGCAATGACGTTTCCTCCGCAGGGGATGGCTTCGCTCCGCTCGCCATGACGTTTTCCTGCGGCGGGGAGGGAGAGGGGCACCCAACGCAAGAGTTCAGGTAGTATGTAGCCCTCGATTTTAATCGGGAGAGGTTTTGGGATAGACTCGAAGGGGAGTGAACCTCCCCCGACCCCTCCTTGGGGAAGGAGGGGAGAGTTTGGGAAGAGGCTCGAAAAAGGTGAAGCATAAAGTCCTCTGTGTCATCCGTGCTGTTTGTGAACAGTCATCCACTCAGCATCTGCCGCGCCCCTGCTACCAGCAGGTGCGACGCGCCGTTCGCCAGATATTGCGCCCCCATGGCGGTGAACTTCTCCACGTCGGTGCGGCTGCGCACAATCGTTCCGGCGGCGCGACCGGCGGCGCGGATTTCTCTGATGGCGCGGGCGACCATCGCTTGCACCTCTGGGTGCGTCG
>JANWYM010000139.1 GCA_025055355.1 Abditibacteriales bacterium | reverse complement strand
AGCGTCGCGGGCGATCGTAGCCCGTCGCGCCGCGACAGATGGTTCCGCGACGGCGTTGTGGGCTGCGTCGGCGACGGGCGACTCCGCGACGGCGTTGCGGGCGATCGTAGCCCGTCGCGCCGCGACAGATGGTTCCGCGACGGCGTTGCGGGCTGCGTCGGCGACGGGCGACTCCGCGACGGTGTTGTGGGCTGCGTTGACGACGGACGGCAGCGGCAATGGCGTCTGCACTGGCACAATCAGTGATGCGAACTGTGCCAAGACAGCCTGCGTTGCTTCAGGGGCGGATGGCACTGTCTGGGAACTCTCTTCCGTCGGGGCATCTCCTGGCGCATTGGCACCGCTTTGGGGGACATCATCGGCAGACGCCTTGTCGTCGGGCGGATTGGTCGAAGACGGTTTGAGAAGATGCGCTAAGACGTGCTGAAAGACAGGCACATCTTTGGGGACGGGAGGCTGTCCGTCTGCTGCGACCTGCGCGAGGTCCTCATGCCCCTCCATGGAACTCACCGCCAAGTCTATCTGCGGCGCGATGCCGACCTGTTGGCACAGGTTCATTCGCTCTTAACCTCGCTTGCCATTGCCTTAGCGATGACGGCAGCGCGCTCCGGCTTCAACGCTGCCAGCAGGCGGGCGGCGTGCCGATCGCGCATTTTCGACAGCACGCGCTCGACGTCGGGGTCTCGCATTTTCTCCATGATGGCGGCGGCTTCTTCTGGCTGCATCGCCTCAAAGAGCCGCGCCACACGCAGAAGCCGTTGGTCTTGAGGCGACGGCTTGGGCGTCGGCGGTGCGGCAGAGGGCGCAGAGGTCAGTCCCATCGGCACGGAGGTAGCGGGCGTGCGCAGCGCCGCATCGCGGATGGGCGCGGCGGTCGTGTCCCTCTTGGGGGGAGTGGTGACAGGGCGAGTCGGCGTACTCGCGGTGGACCGACCTGCCGCCTTTTTTCCCTCGCTTCTCTTTGCATAAAACTGCTTGACCCACGGGATCTGCCGCGCCACACCCGTGACGTGCAGTCCCACTCCTACGCCACTCAAAATGATGACAAGGACCGGCAGCCAGATATAGATCCGCCCAACACGATTCGTTCTCATAAACTTCACGCGCAATACGCAACACGCATCACGCATTACGTATTACGCATTTATTGCCCTCGGTTCACTGCCCTCTGCTTTTCCTCTTGCCAATACTGCATGACGCGCTCGACGTAACGCTGCGTCTCCGCAAACGGCGGGATGCCATGATAGCGAACGACGTTGCCCGGGCCGGCGTTATATGCTGCCAAGGCTAAGGACACATCGCCGAACCGCGCTATCATCTGTTTCAAATATCGGATACCGCCGTCCAGATTTTGAGCCGGGTCAAACGGGTCGCGGACGCCTAACGACTTGGCGGTATCCGGCATCAGTTGCATCAACCCCATCGCTCCTGCTGAAGAGACCAACTGCGGGTTGAAGCCGGACTCCGCCCGCACAACGGCGCGCACCAGCGCGGCGTCCACCTGATGCCGCTTCGCATAAAACTCGATGAGCGCATCTACATCATCCGACACCGGCTGGAACACCATCGGCGACATCGGCGGTAGCGCGGGGGGAGGCAGCACAGGACGAGGTGATGGAGCCCGCTGCGTCGCAGGTGGCGCGACGTGGTAAGCCCTCTGCAAGGCGCGATGAAACGCGGATGGCGCGACGGGGTGCATCGTGCTGACCTCCCCTGCGCCGCCCCTTGCAAAGGGGAGGATGGAAGAAGTGAACCGCGCCTCAATCGTGGCGATGCGCGCGCGGATGGCTTGCAGCCGCTGTTGCACTCTCGTCCACGCCTCTCCCATGCGATTTCCCCCTACATCTCTTTGCTGCGAGCATAACGCTGCATGGCGGACTCATCTATAACGTTTTGCTCGCGCCGCAAGAACTCGGTTAAGAACTCCATACGTCGCTTCTCACGCAAACGTTCCAACACCTCGCGCTCCTGTGACGCCTTCACGACTTCCTGCCGCTTCCGCTCCACCGCTTGCTGCGTTCGATGGACGCGCTCGCCCTGCGCTGTCCGCTCGCGCCGCAACCGTTCGCAATGCCTCTCCAGAAAACCCAGCAACTCCATGTTCAACTGCTCTCGCTGCGCCGCGCGCCACTCGGCAAACTGGTTTTGCAGGGAGACCTCCAGTTGCGCCAAACGCGCTTGTTCCTTTGCTGCCCGTTCTATCAATTGACTCAACTCCTTTTTCAGCGCCTCCTCCCGCGCCTGACGGTAACGCAGAACAGGTTCTAATCTGAAATGAAACTTCATGGCTGAGTTCAGTGGTGACCAACGTCCAAGCGGCGCTCAAGGGCGCTGCCGGAGGCTCATGTTTGGGATTGGGGCAAGTGGGATGACAGCGCATCGGTCATCAACCCTTGCAGCCGCTGCAACGTCTCTTGGTAATCGGCTTTCTCGTGCGCGTCCTGCCGTAGGAAGTCGCGAATCGGTCGGATGAGAGCGCAAGCGCGGTCAATCATTCTGTTGCTGCCGGGCACATACGCGCCGATGTTGATGAGGTCTTCGGCTTCCTGATAGACGGACAGCGCTTCGCGCAGTGCGCTGGCGGCTTGGCGGTGTTCGGGCGACGTGACCTCCGCCATCAGCCGGCTGACGCTGGACAGCACATCAATCGCCGGATAGTGATTGGCAGCCGCCAATTTCCGCGAAAGCACCACGTGCCCGTCCAGAATGCTACGCACGGTGTCGGCGACGGGTTCGTTCATGTCGTCGCCCTCGACCAGAATCGTGTAAACGCCAGTGATGGTGCCGCGCTCGGACGTGCCGGAGCGTTCGAGGAGTTTGGGCAGCAGGGCAAACACGGACGGAGTGTAGCCGCGCGTGGCGGGTGGCTCGCCGATGGCTAAACCGATTTCCCGCTGCGCCCACGCCAGACGGGTGACGGAGTCCATCATGAGCATCACGTTGAGCCCCTGGTCGCGGAAGTATTCGGCAATGGTCGTTGCCGCTAACGCCCCCTTGAGGCGCATCAGCGCGGACTGGTCGGACGTCGCCACCACGACGACAGAGCGCTTCAACCCCTCTTCCCCCAAATCGCGCTCGATGAACTCGCGCACCTCCCGCCCGCGTTCGCCGATGAGCGCGATGACGTTGATGTCCGCCGAGGAGTGGCGGGCAATCATGCCTAACAGGGTGCTCTTGCCCACGCCGCTGCCCGCAAAAATACCGAGGCGCTGCCCCTTGCCGCAGGTCAGCAGTCCGTCAATTGCCCGCACGCCCAACGAGAGAGGTTCATGGATGCGCATCCGCATCAATGGGCTGGGCGGGTCCGCATACACAGGGCGCTCCTCGCGGGCAAACAGCAACCCCTTGCCGTCTATGGGGTTGCCGAACCCGTCCAGCACGCGCCCCGACAACGCATCGCCCACGCCAACCATGAGCGGCTTGCCAGTGCTGACCACGGGACATCCCGGGCCGACGTCCGCCATGTCGGTCAACGGCATCAACAGCGTGCGCCCCTCGCGGAAACCGACGACCTCAGCGGGGACGCGTTTACGGCTGCCGCGCACGTGGACGTGGCACACTTCCCCTAACAGGGCGGCGGGACCGTTCGACTCCATAACCAGACCAATGACCTGCTTCACCCGCCCCTCAATGCGAATCGGATTCAGGCGCTGAAGTCGCCGACTGTAATGGCTCAGGTCACAAGGTATGAACGGGTTCATGGGTTCATGCACTGGTTAATCCGTTGGATCCCCCCCTCCCAAGACGAATTGACCGTCCGGACATTCTTCCATCAGCCGCTCATGAATCTCTTCTAACTGCGTCTCGATCCGGGCATCAATGACGCCGCTTTCGGTCTCGATGAGGCAACCACCTCGCATCATGCGGCGGTCGCCCCGGCGGCGGTCGGGCACAATCTCAAACTCACGCACATCCTCCAACGCGGCGCGCAACTCGGGCGCGAGGGCTTGCAGCGTTGCCAGGTCGTCCGGGTGGACGCGAATGCGCAGATGGTGCTTGTCCACGGCGTGCCGCAGCGCGTCCTCGGCAATCCGTTGCACGACCGTCGCGTCTCTTTCGACCTCCCGCCTCACGATTTTTTCGGCAATCTGCACAGCGAGATTTAGGAGTTGGGGAGTTGTTATCGCGATGAACGTTTCCCGCGCCGCCATCGCCTCTTCCACGACACCCCGCAAGAGGGCGAGGAGTTGGGCGGCTTCCTGCTTGCCAGCGGCAAAGCCTTCGCGCCGCCCCTCTTCCCAGGCTTGCGCCCGCAGGCGTTCGACCTCCTCGGTGCTGAGAGAGGGAGGGGAAGCGGGCGGCTCAACAGGCAACCGGTGAGGGACGTCGGCGTTGGCGCACTCCTCAGCGGCGATGACATCGTCCTCTTGATGACTTGAACTTATCTGGTCTTCGATAACGTCCCCCTCTGGGATTGGCGTGTCGGAAGGAGACGGTTCTATCTCCTCGGAGGCTGGCTCCTCCGGGAAGGGAATATGCCGGAGCCGGCCTGAGAGGCGCGCGGTTTTGATGACCTTACGTGACGAACGCATCCTCGCTGCCTCGACTGATCTCAATAACCCCGGTCTCTTCCAAACGGCGGATGACGGCGACGACTTTGGTTTGCGCTTCCTCGACGTTACGCAGCCGCACAGGACCCATGAACTCCATATCCTCGCGTAGCATCGTAGCGGCGCGCTCGGACATGTTGCGGAAGACTTTCTGCTTCACCTCGTCGCTGGCTCCTTTCAGCGCTAAGGCTAAATCTTTGGAATCCACTTCGCGGAGGATCTGTTGGATGGAGCGGTCGTCCAGTTTGACGATGTCTTCAAAGACAAATAGTTGTTTTTTAATTTCATCGGCTAACTCGGGGAACTGTTGCTCCAAGGTTTCCAGAATGGTTCTTTCCGTGGTGCGGTCCGAATGGTTGATGATGTCGACGAGGGCTGGCACGCCGCCGACAACTTTGTTGTCTTCGACCATCGTCGGTGAGATCTTGCGGCGCAGCACCCGCTCGACCTCACGCACCACCTCGGGGGAACTACGATTCATGGTGGCGATGCGCATGGCGACCTCTGGGCGCAGATCCGCGGGCAGGTGCGCCATGACCCCAGCGGCTTTGTCCACCGGCAGATGGGCTAATACTAAAGCGATGGTCTGAGGATGTTCGGTCTGAAGGAACCCGACGATTTCTGCCGGGTCGTTGCGACGGACAAAACTGAACGGGCGCTCTTCCACCGCATTGATAATGCGTTCAATGACTCTATCAGCTTGGTCGGGTCCCAGCGCTTGTTCCAACACCTCCCGCGCGTATTCCACTCCCCCCCGCAACAAGGAGACATGCGCCTGACAGATGTAGCGGAACTCGCGAAACACCGCGCGCTGCACCTCGCGAGGGATGTTGCCCACGTTGAGGATCTCAACCGTGACCTTTTCCATTTCCGCCTCCGTCAGGTGGCGGACGACCTCTGCGGCTAACTCGCTCCCCAAAGCCACGAGAATGATGGCGGCTTTCTGGGGGTTAGAGACCTTGGCAATGTCTATGTCCACAGAGGCGGTCGTCGACATAAGAGCGTCTTCACTCCTTCAACCAGATGCGCAACAGGCGAGCGACCTCTTCGGGACGTTCCTGCGCCAAACGGTGCACCTGCAATTCCTCTTCAGTCGGCTGGAGCGTCTCTACCTCCATCGCTTCCACCTCTGGCGTCGGCGGTGGGCTGGACACCTCCTCTGACGGTAATGCTGGCTCCTCTTCGGCTGGCAGCGAGGGGGCGAGGCTCTCAGGCAGCGCGGGCGGCTCTGGGGCTTCTATGGGGCGCGGCGTGCCGCGCGGCACAGCAGGCGCGAACAACCGCGAGCCGACAACCAGCGCAACCAAGACCACCAGCCCCATCAGTATCCCGCGTGCGATCGTCAGGTAGAGCTCTTGTCTCTGGGCTTGCTCCAACGCCCGCTTTTCTGCGGCGAGGTGGGTGGTGTCAAATGGCGCAACGGTCACGTTGACGATGTCCCCGCGCGCCGGGTTGACCCCTGCGGCGCTGGCAACCATCGCTTGCATCTCCGCCACGGTCTTGCGCGGAGGAAGATGGTTTACTACCACCGAGACCGTGAGCCGCTTAATAGTTCCCACTGCCTTGTCGATCGTTTGGTTCTCCGTGCTGACCTCATACTGCGTGGAGGTCTGGCGGCTGGTCAGCGAGTTGTTGACGGTGTTCTGCGCGCGGGCGAGGAGCGTCGGCACGCCAGCGGCGGAGGTGGTGCCGGGCACGCCAGCGGGTGGCGCGCTTGTGCCTTTGTAGGTTTCTTCCTTCTCCGTCTCCATCGTCGGCACGCCCTTCCCGTTCTCGGCGGGCTGGACGGTTTTTTTGGTCGTCTTCATACGGTCAAAGTCCATCTCGACCCGCACCCGCACGACGCTCTTGTTCGGTCCCAGCACTTGCGCCAGCATCGTCTGGATGTCGTTTCTGATGCGTTCCTCCTGTTGACGCTGTATCTCGGCTTGCTTCGTGGCGAAGTCGGACGTCCCCGTGACCGGATCCACTGTTCCCGTCAACAGGTTCATGTGGCTGTCCATCACCGAGACGTTCTGCGGCGATAACCCCTCAACGGCATAAGAGACCAGATAGGTAATCGCCTCCACTTGCGAAGGCGAAAGGCGATGCCCCGCTTTGAGTTTCAGCGTGACCGCTGCGGTCGGCTCCCGGGTCGTGTCCAGATAAGGCGATTCCTCTGGCTGCGTTAGATGCACCCGCGCTGCCTCGACGCCTTCCATCGCCATGATGGTGCGCTCCAACTCCCCCTGCATCGCGCGCTGGCGCTTAATCTTTATCAGAGACTCCGTCAGCCCCAGAGGGGTCTCGTCCCACGTTTCAAACCCGACGTTCGTGCCTTTTAAAACTCTGTCGCGCGCCATCTGCAAACGTAGGGCATCCACTTCGTGGCGAGGCACCAGAACGGTGCTTCCGCCGTCGGACAGACGGTAGGGAACGTTGCGCTCGTCCAATTTCGCGGTCACCGCCGCCGCGTCCGCTTCCGTCAGGTTCGTGAACAGCGGCCGGTACTCCGGTCGGCTCGCCCACATCACCAGCAGCACTAATCCGACGGCGGTGACGGCGCCCATGCCGATGAGGACGCGCTGCTGTCCCACCGTCAGATTGCCCCAGGCGCGTTGGAGTTGTGCGAGGAAGTTCATGAACGATGGCAGGTGTTGAGGTGTTGGGGTGTTCGGGGGTTCGCTTATGCCCGTGTTCCCCTTTGAAAGTCATTACCCGAACACCCCAATACCCGAATACCCTTACACCTGCATCCGACTAATCTCCTGATACGCCTCCACGATTTTGTTCCGCACTTGCACGGCTAATTGCAGCGTCAGTTTGGCTTCTTCCATCGCGATAGCGGCTTGATGTAGGTTGGACAGATCGCCCGCCGCCACCCGCAGTGCCTCGCGGTCGGCTTGCTGCTGCGTATCCATGAGGGTCTCGAGGGCGTCCCTCAAATGCTCGGCAAACGACGCCCCACGCGCTGGCGGCGCTGGCGCCGCCGATATACCAGATTCAGGGGAAACGACAGGGGTTGGTGAACCGATAGGAGGAATGGGCATAGCAATAGGAGGACGTTGGCAGGTTAGCACGTTGACAGGTTGGCACGTTGGCACGTTAGAACGTTGGAACGTTGTAAGCCGTCGACCGCTCAACGTTTTAACGTGCCCACGTGTCAACGTGCTAACCTGCCAACCCTTATCGCTTACCGTAGAATGTCCAACGCCTTCGCCGACATAGATTTAGCGGCGTTGATGGCAGCGACATTCGCTTCGTAGGCGCGTGTAGCGGACATCAGGTCGACCATCTCGATAATTGGGTTGACGTTGGGATAGCGCACGTTGCCGTTCGCGTCCGCTAAGGGGTGACCGGGCTGATAAACCGTTCGGAACGGGCTGGGGTCTGGCACGATGTCCACGACTTCGACGCCCTCGGATGTAGAGGTCATGCCCGTCGCATCCGTCGCGCCGCGCGCCGCAAACACCACCATCTGCCGACGGTAAGGGCCGCCTTCCGCTGTCTGCACCGTCTCCGCGTTTGCCAAGTTGTTGGCAATGACATCGAGGCGAATGCGCTGGGCGGTCAATCCCGATGCGCTAATCCGAAGGGAAGAGTTCATAGCAGGCCAGTGACCAGTGACCGGTGACCAGTAACCAGGAGCCAGTGACCAGTGATCGGGGGTGACAACAACTGGTTACTGGTCATTGGTGATTCTCTACCGTCGTCCTTCGTTAATGACGGTGCGAAGCATCTCCAGCCGCGCTTGGAACATCTGGGCGGTCGCATTATACATGCCCGTGTTCTCCGTGAGTTTGGTCATCTCCACGTCCACGTCCACAGTGTTCCCATCCAGGCGGGGTGCGCCGTCCGTGGAAAGGACGAGCGTGGGGGCGACCGCTTCCAGGGCGGCGTGCGCCGATGCGGAGGGCATGTCGTCCTGGTGGGATTCCAACGCCGCTCGGAGATGTTCGCTGAATGAGACGTCCCGCGCCTTGAACCCGGGCGTCTCGACATTTGCCAGATTGTCGGCGATGACGCGGTGGCGCAGCGCGGCGGCATCCAACGATTTCGTCAGAATCCGCGCTGTCGCATCATGTAAAGGTGACATCGGCGCAGTAAGGGATGAGAGTTCAGGGTGAGGGGGAGGAGCGCAATCCATCGCGCTACTGAGGGCGATCGATCGCTTGGCTACGAACCCTCAACCCTGAACCCTGCAACCCTCAGCAAATCCTCTCCTCCAACGGGCAACGACCTTGCCTAAGAAGAACCGCCCCCACCGCCCTCCAAGTGGGGAACTTTGCGCCAGGGGGTGGGGCGAAATGCCTCGTCAGTAGCTATCGGGGTTCGGGTTGCGCATGACCCGCAACCCGCTACGCTGCTTTCGTCTCCTCCACCGTCAAGCCGTAGTCCCTCAGTTTCGTCCGCAGCGTCTTACGGTCAATTTCCAGAATGCGCGCCGCGTGAGAGATGTTCCCCTTCGTGTGGCGCAGGACGCGCTGAATG
>JANWYM010000138.1 GCA_025055355.1 Abditibacteriales bacterium | reverse complement strand
AGCCGCGACAACTTGCGCCACTGAACATGGTAGAGGCGATACATGCGGAGCCCGAACGCGCGCGTGCCCCAGACGATGAACGGCACGGGAATCATGGTCAGCAGCGACAGTTTGAAGTTCAGCGAGAACATGATGCCGACGATGAGCACGAGGTTGATGGCTTCCCCTAAAATCGTCTGCAAGGTGGAGGTCACGAAGCCCTGCAAGTTGGACGTGTCGTGGGTGACGCGGTGCATGATCTGCCCGGTCTGCTTGCGGTCGTAGAAACTCATCGAGAGGCGGTGCAGGTGCTCGTAGACCTGCTGGCGGATGTCAATGATGATTTTCTGTCCCAGCCATGTCATCATGTATTGGCGCACCGCGCCCAACAGCCCCGACGCTAAGTTAATGGCGAGGTAGCCCGCCACCACCCACCATAGCAGGTAAAGGTGCTGCCCAATCTGCGCCGCCGTGAGCCGCTTTACGTCCGCGAACACGCGGTCCAGCAGCACCTTCTGCAGCAGCGGGGGCACCAGCCCTAAGAACTGGATGATGACCAGCATGAGGAAACTGGCGAGCGATTGTTTCCAGTAGGGCTTCACGTAGTTGAAAAGGCGCAGAATAAGAGCGGTTTTTTTGAGGCAGTTGGGGCAGACGTTGCTCCAGCGCGGCATGACCGTTCCACACTGGGGGCAGCGCCCCTTGCGCTTGGCGCGTTCTGCGGCGCGGAGGCGGAGTTGCTCTTCGAGGGCGCCCGCGCCGTTGCTGTCGTGGCTCGGTGCGGTCGCGGGGGTCGGCGTGCCGTGGCTGCTGGGTTTCGCCGCGTGGCACAGTTCTTCGAGGATGTCGCGCACGTCCTCAAATTTGTCGGCTAAGGTCAGAGAGAAACGGATGAGTTCATGCGCGGCGTCAGCGGTTTTGATGTGGAGAGCGCCGTTGCCGATGTAATCCACCTTCTCCACCGCTTCAATTGAGGATAGAGGAAACTGCGAGATTTCAAGGTCGACGCCGTGGTCGGGATTGACCACGATGATGCGCTTCTCCGTCGCGCATAACCACGCCTCACCGTAATGCCCATCGGGCGTCAGGTCGGTGACGGTGAGAATCTTTGGTTCTTCTTCCGCCTCCGTAAGGTTGTCAATGATACTCTTCACGTCTTCAGGGGGTTCTTCAATCAGGTTCAGCAGCGAAGGACTCGCTGGCTCCGTCCTCTCCTCCGCCGAGGCGGATAAGAGTTTTAACATTGTGTCCATTCCTCCTTACAGCGCAAGCGGAACAGGGAGAAATGGGGAAATTGGGAGATGCGCTCACGCCCCATCTCCTCAATCTCCCAATTTCCCAATTTCCCAATTTCCCAACAACAGAAAAGCCACCCAGCAGCCCGTCTGGATGGCTCACGAGGTCCCTCCCGCTTGCCTGTCCCAAGCCCGTCAACATTAAAGCCACTCCAACAGGGACGACGAAGGAAGGTCTTTGTGCCCCGTTTTGTTGGAGCCCTTACCTTCGCGTCGACTGCTGAGTGGCTCTATGAATGGCTTGCCGCTACCTTCGGGTTTCTACTGCGTCGGCTGCTGCGACGTTACTCCTTGAATGCTTCCGATTTTTCCTCAGGTGCCGTCATGATGTCACAACCTTTCTGAGTCACCCTGACAACTCAAGCCCCAGAAAGTTGCTTTCGTTAAACATTATAACGTCAATTCTCCTCAAAAATTGAGGCTTGACGAAAATAAAATTTTCAGCCGTGCGCTGAGAGCCGCTGCAAATACGCCACCAGCAGCCGCGTCACATTCTCGAGGCTGCCGAGGTGGGCGTATTCGTAGCCGTGGGAGTTCTCGCGGGCGAAGCCGAAACAAACGGTGCGCCCCGCCAACCCCAGTTGCTTGATTTTGCCCGCGTCGGAGCCAGCCGCCGTGTAGAGGCAGGGCTGCGCCCCGATGCCCAGCTCTTCCGCCAGCTCATAAAGACGGTCACACTCGACCTTATCGTTGTAAGCCGCCTCGCGATACCAGATGACGGGGCGAGCGTCCACGACCAGCGGCGTTCCCGCCGCCACCGGGGAGGTGTCCAGCGCGATGCAGACCTCTGGGCGGATGTGCTGCGCTGCCCGCACCGCCCCCAACATGCCCGCCTCCTCGCCCGTCGTCGCCACAAAATACAGGTCGGCGTCATGAGGCATGGTCGCCATCTGCCGGAGTCCGGCGATGAGCGCGGTGACGCCCAGGCGGTCATCCAGCGCGAAGGACGCCACGTAATCACCCAAAATCTGCGGCTGTTTCCGCTCGCGGGCGACGACCGCCCGCGTCCCGACGCGCACACCTTTCTGGGCCAACTCGTCCGCGCCCAAGCCGGTAAAGATGCTGACCAGATCCCACGTCAGCGCTCGGCTGGATTTCAACTCGTGCACCACGCCCACCGTGGTATGCACCGAGCCCACTGAGAGAATGCCGCGCACCGTTTCCCTGCCCAGCACGTCCACCGGTCCCTCACCGTATTTCCACGGATACGACCCGCCGCAGTTCTCCACCCGCAGCCGCCCGTCGTTTTCCACCTTCGTGACCACCATGCCGATTTCGTCCGTATGGGCAGCCACCATCACCCGCGTTCCGCCGCCGGGCAGGTGCGCGACGATGTTGCCCGCATCATCGCGCCACACCTTCGCACCCGTTGCCGCAAACTCCCGCCGCACGACGGCTTCTATCTCCCGATGCTCCTCCCCAACGGGTGAATGACAGGAGAGGAGTTCGGTCAACAACGCCAAGTATTGTGGTCTTGTTAGCTGCTCACTCATAGAACACCACACTGGCAAACCCTACCGCCGAGCCGATGTGAGAGTCAATCATCTGGTCATACTTCACCAGCCGTCCGGCTTTTGCCGCGATGACATGGAGCAGGGTGTAAATCGCGGGGAAGGCGTCAATGCGGAAAGCATCCTTGTCCGCGCGGACCTGCTGGAACAAGCCCTGCGGGTCGAGCCGCGTGACATGTTCCAAGAACGCTTGGTCGGCATGTTCGGCGCGGCGCAGGAACGCCCCGCTGAACGTCGGGTCACCGAAGCGCGGTCCGACGTGGCTGAGGTCCACGCTGACGATGAACGCCACGCGGCGCCCGCTCTCCACCACCGTCCGCTTGAGCGCGTCCACGAACTCCGCGACCTGCGGGTTCTCAATCGGCGCGGTGCCATTGAAGACATGCTCATGCAAGCCCCCACATAGCAGCGGCACAATCTGAAAGTTACGCTTGTCACCCAGAAGGTGCTGGAGAAAAATCACCTGAAACTCCACCGAGTGCTCCCCCTTGTGCACGAACTCGTCAGCAAACAAGTTCCGCGCACAGCGGCGGGCGAGCGCTTGGGCGAACTCCGCATCGGTCCGCACCGTGCCCAGCGGCGTCTCAAAATCCTTCGTCGTCAGCGTGTAAACGTTCTCCGTTCCGCCATGGGCGATGCCGAAAATCACGAACAGGTCAGCGTCGCAGTTCTCCAGGAACTCCTTGTAACCATGCGCGTAAACGTAGCCGCCACGGCGGATGTCAATGTGCGGCACCATGAGAGCGACGACTGGGGTCGTCCCCGCAAAGTTGGGCAGCCCCGGACCCAGCGGCGGCTGAAAAAACGCGTCCAAGTAACGGCGCAGTTCCTCCGCCTCGGCAGGGTAAGACTGCCCCGCGTGGGCAGCGGGACGCGTAGGCGTCTGGCGGAATTGCCGCAAAACGCTCTCCCGATGAGCGTGAAAGCGTGGGCTGTCGAGCAACAGCGCTTCATCCAGTTGGTCAACGATTTGCTGGATCTGGTCGCTCATCACCAACTGACCAGAATGGCGCAGCAGAATCGTCTGAATATCACGCACGCTGTTTTGCCCGTTGAGCAGGGTGAGTAGTATGCCCCACTGCTGAGGGATGAACGCTACGTTTTCTGTAATCCCCTGCGGGTCGCGCAATCCAATGAGCCGCTGCCCCTGCGCCTCCACTGGGAACGCCTCCAACGGGCGCAACTTTGGATAGGTCATTCGCCACCTCGCTTCTCGGTTTAATCTGACACTTCTGAATATATCGGACTCCGCTGGGCTTGTCAATTGTGCCTCCGCGTCATGCCGTCCATCGCGCCACGACGGCAACCGCGCTGCCGTCGCGGGCAAGAACATGAGTATGTGAAAAAGGAAGGGGGTTCAGGGCATAAGAGACCTGTGGACGCTGGAGCAGTTGTTCATGCCGATTCATCGGCATCACGCTGCCGGAAAACCGCCGGGACTGGGGTTCCGCACTTGTTCAGGCGCAGCAGCCCCTTCACCCCCAACAAGCCAGGGACTTCAGACCGGTTACTGTCGAGGCAACTGCCCATGCGTCGTTGGCGCACCCCGCCGCATGAAAATCACCGACCGCGCGGGCGACGCTCCTGCGGAGCCGACGGTCCAGTAGGAGCGCTTGGCTCGGCGGGAGCCTCGCCCTCCCGTAGGGGCGACTATTTTCGAGGGAGGCATCTCGGGTTGAAGCATTTTCATCGTCGGTGGCTGAACGGTCTCGCCGCGTTATCGGTAGTAGTCAGCGCTTCAAGCAGCGTTTTGTGTGGATGCGGGGGCAGCAAGGCGCTCTTATCCTCGTCCGTTGGGCATACGGAAGAACCTCGGAGCGTAGTCGGCGGGCTGTCCCCGGTCCGCTGTAAAGCCTTCGCTCATTACCCACGCCCGGAAAGACACGACGGCAGGAAGCATCGCAGGCGCTCGCCTTACTCACCCCCGGTAGCATCGGGCTGCACCATGACATGGAACGACGCCAACCCCACTTACGCGGTGGGCGCATGGCGCCTGCCAGCGTCGGGCATCACCTACCATATCAATCTCAGCAGTGCTCCGGTAGAGATTCGCTCCCGAGTGGTTCAGGTTGTTCAGGGCTCCTTCGCGGCGTGGGCGGCTGCAATCGGACAACAGGTCTTCCACTACGGCGGCACGACCCGCGCGGGCGCTCCCCGTCAGGACGGCGTGAACACCATCGCGTGGGGGCGGACGCGAGCGGGCATCATCGCAGCCACTTACGTTTGGTATAACGACGCCGGCGAAGCCGTCGAAGTTGACACCGTGTTCAACGACCGCCTATCGTGGGCGGTCTTTGACGACAGCGGCGGCGAATGTCAATCCACACCCATCGCCTACGACGTGCAAAACATCGCCACCCACGAGTTCGGTCACTGGGTCGGTCTGCTTGACCTCTACGGAACATCGGAGCAAGACCTGACGATGTATGGTTACAGCAGCGGCGGGGAACTTAAAAAGCGGACGCTCGGCGCGGGCGACCGCCTCGGTGCCGCCGCTGTGGGGCGATAACACAACGCCAAGAGGGTTACGCCTTCCCCGCCGCTTGCAACGCCTTGATGATCTTCTCCGGCGTTATGGGCGAGTCCCAGATGCGCACGCCGATCGCGTTGTAAATCGCGTTGCCGATGGCGGGCAGAGTGGGGACGATGACGATCTCGCCCGCGCCCTTCGCGCCGTAGGGTCCTTTGCCGTGCGGCACCTCGACGATAATGGAGGTCATGTAGCGCTCCAGCGGCACCTCCATGATGGAGGGGATTTTGTAGTCCATGAAGTTAGCGTTGGTTATGCGTCCGCCGTCGAAGCAGAGTTCTTCGTGGAGGGCGATACCGATGCCCATGGTCACGCCGCCGAAGTTTTGCATCTCCACGCCCTGCGGGTTCATCGCCTTGCCCACATCAATCGCGCTCACGAACCGCACGACGCGCACCTCGCCCGTCTCCACGTTCACGTCCACCTCGCACGCCTGTGCCCCATGCCCCATGTAAGCCATCGGCTGCTCGCTCTGCCCCACGTTCGGGTCGGCGGGGATGGCGTTGACTACCCATGTGAACTTACCGATGATCTCCACCTCCGCCGGGCGCTTGCCCGCTAACATCTCCACCACGAACAGGTCGCTGATGTCCATGCTGATTTGCTGGTTGCGCTTCTGGTAAATTTTCCCGCCAGAAGTGGTGAGCGAGCGCGGCGTGACCTTCTTGCCGAACTTCTCACTCAATCGCTTCGCAGCCAGTTCGAACATCTGACGCTTGGCGTCATCGCACGCGCCCTTGGTCGCATTCCCTGTGTGATACGTCTGCCGTGAGGAACCTGCCACGTGGTCGAACGGTGTGACCTGAGTGTCGGGCGTGATGAGTTTCACCTTGTCGACGCCGACGCCGAACTCCTCGGCGACGATTTGACAAAGAACAGTATAAGCGCCCTGCCCCAAGTCCACGGCGCTGGTGCGCAGTTCAAAACTGCCGTCCTCCAACACCTTGAGTTCGACGCTCGAAGCCGTCGGTGCAAAACTGTATTTGTTCCCCAACGCGATGCCCTTGCCACGCTTCCACGGATACCCTGGTTGCTCTGACGGCTTGCCCCACTCAATCGCTGCGGCGCACTTCACTAAACACTCGTGCGCGCCGATGGCGTGAGCAGGCATGGTAATCGCGGTGCGCTCGCCTTCACTCAACAAGTTGCGCAGGCGCAGTTCCACTGGGTCAATCCCCAACTGCTCTGCGATGATGTCCATCTGGGTCTCGACGGGAAACGCCGACTCTGCGCAGCCGAACCCGCGCAGCGCGCCGGGCGGGATGCGGTTCGTATAGACACCTAACGAGTCCACGTGCAGGGCAGGCAGGCGGTAACTGCCGGGGTAAAGGTGCGTGGAGAAAATCGGCTTCAAAAACCCCTCGCCCGTGTAGCCGCCGCCGTGAAAGATAGACGTGACCTTGCGCGCCCGCAGCAAGCCGTCTCGCGTGACCGCGTCCTTGATGTAAAAGATGAACGGGGTGCGTGCCGCTGTGCACGCCAGTTCCTCCTCGCGGGTGTAGATGATTTTCACAGGGCGCCTCGCCTTGCGCGCCAGCACGACGCAGAACGGTTCAGGTTTGATTTCCAACTTGCCGCCGAATGCCCCCCCGACAAACGGGATGATCACGCGCACCTTCGACGGCGGTAGGTCCAGCACCTGACACAACTCATCCCTGACGATGTAAGAGGACTGGTTCGAGGTCCACACCGTCACGCTGCCATCGGGCTGCCACTGCGCCACCGCCCCGTGCGGCTCCATCGGGGCGGTGTGGACGTAGCCCGTCGAGTAGCGGTTCTCCACAATGAGCCCGCCCTCTTCCTCCACCTTTTTGAACTCCGCCTCCACGTCACCATGACGGATGCGGTAACACTGCCAGACGTTCGGCGGGCGCGGGTCCATGTCGGCGATGGGGATGAGACGTTCGTAGCGGTCGTAGTCCTCATGCAGCACAACGGGACAATCTAACTTCATCGCCTCTTCGGGGTCAAACACGGCAGGGAGTTCCTCATACTCGACTTCAATAAGGTCCAACGCTTCCTCCGCGATCTCCAACGTCTCCGCCGCCACCGCCGCCACCGGCTCGCCGACCATGCGCACGCGGTCGCGGGCGACGAAATACTGGTCAAGCGTCAGCGTGCCTAACAACTTCGGCGGCACATCCGCCGCCGTCATCACCGCCCGCACACCCGGCAGCGCCTCCGCCTTGCGGGTGTCCAGGCGCACAATCTTCGCGTGTGCATACGGGCTGCGCTTAATCTTGCCGTGCAACATGCGCGGCAACACCAGGTCCGTCACGTATTGCGCCGTCCCGGTGACCTTCTCGATGCCGTCTATCTTTTTGACCGTGGTGCCAACGACTGCCATGCTTTTTCCTCCCTCGAAAACAATCACCCCTACGGGAGGGCGAGGCTCCCGCCGAGCCGTCGGCTCCGCTGGAGCGTCGCCCTCCCGTTTGGCGATTTGCCTGCGGTGGGGTGTCCCACAAGGGACACGAGCGACTCCTCTGAACGAAGGGGATTGCTTCGCTGCGCAGGAGACGGCTGTGCTGCGCTTGCCATGACATTTTCATCCGTCGTGCTTTCCCCGATGACCCGCGCCCCTTTCTCCCCGCATTGCGTCCGTCATTGTAGCAGATTCCCGCATCGAAGGCAAATGGAAGGCATTGGTAAGTTGCCATCCACTCAAGGATGTGACGCGGGGGAGGTGAATATGGAGGAGGGAAACGATATGGGGAGACTTATCGCGTTAAAAGTGCTCACTTTCCTCATCGGAGAAGTTGCTATGGCAGCGACGGCGTTGGGCATCAAAGACACGCAGTTCACGCTGAACGGCAAGCCGACGTTCCTGTTGGGCATCAGTTACTACGGTGCGCTGGGCGCGCCCGAGGAGCTCATCCGGCGCGACCTCGACGACATGCAGCGATACGGCTTTAACTGGATGCGCGTCTGGGCGACGTGGGCGGCGTTTGGGAACAACGTTTCAGCAGTGGACGAAAACGGCAACGGGCGCGAGCCGTTTCTGAGCAAACTGGAGTGGTTAGTGGCGGAGTGCGACCGGCGAGGGATAGTGGTGGATGTGACGCTCTCGCGCGGCAACGGCGTGACTGGCGCGCCGCGCTTGCAAACGCTGGAGGCGCACCGCCGCGCCGTCGAAACGATCGTCACGGCGTTGAAGGCATATCGCAACTGGTATCTGGATTTGTCGAACGAGCGCAACATCCGCGACTCGCGTTACACCCGTTTTGGGGACCTCCGACAACTGCGCGAGGCGGTGCGCCGCATTGACCCGCAAAGATTGGTGACGGCTTCGCACGCGGGCGACGTGAGCCGCGATGAACTGCGCGCCTATCTGCTGACTGTGAAAGTCGACTTCATCACCCCTCACCGGCCGCGCGACGCCACATCGCCCAAACAAACGGAGGCGCAGTCACGTCAATATCTGGCGGGGATGAAAGAACTGGGGCGCGTTGTGCCGCTGCACTATCAGGAGCCGTTCCGCCGCGACTTCGGCAGTTGGCAGCCGACGGCGGAGGATTTCATCACCGACCTGCGGGGCGCCAAAGCAGGGGGCGCGGCGGGGTGGTGTTTCCACAACGGCGACACCCGCGCCCAACCCGACGGCAAACCCCGCCGGTCATTCGATTTGCGGGAGAAGAGGTTATTTGAGCAACTGGACGAAGAGGAGAGGAAAATGCTTAGATTCTTAGAGCGAAAATCGTCATCTTA
>JANWYM010000137.1 GCA_025055355.1 Abditibacteriales bacterium | reverse complement strand
TCCTCCCGCGCGGTATGGCCATGGGCTACGTGCTCAGTCTGCCCGAGGATGACCGCTACATGAGTTCAAAGTCAGAACTGATGGCGAAGATTACGATGGCGTTGGGCGGGCGCGTGGCGGAGGAAGTGGTGCTGGGCGACATCACCACCGGCGCGGAGAGCGACCTGCAGTATGCGACCGAACTGGCGCGGCGGATGATTTGCGAATTCGGTATGAGCGAGAACCTGGGTCCGCTCTCGCTGGGGCGGCGGCACGGTCCCGTGTTCTTGGGGCGCGACCTGTATGAGGAGCGCAACTACTCCGAAGAGGTCGCCGCGCAGATTGATAAAGAGATTCGCGCGCTTGTGGAACAGTGCTACGCGAGGGCAAAAGAACTGATAGAAAACAACCGCGACAAGCTGGAGCGCATCGTCGCTGCGCTGCTGGAGAAGGAAACCATTGACGGCGACGAATTGGATGCCATTGTCAACGGCGTCGAACGGCCGGGCACGCCGCCGCCCACGGCGGCGGCGCCGATCGCGCCTGACGTTCCCCCCGAAAGTGAACCGCGTCGCACTCCGCAGCCGCGCCCCCAGCCGGGGCTGGCGGGCGCGTGACATGGCGCGACCGACGCAGTCCCTTTTGCGTTTCGTTCGAGGACTGTCAACAAGTGCATGACCCACACGTTGACAGGAGCTTAAAAGCCCCTCCCAAAAATGGAGTTGCGGACTCCCGAGCCGTCATAATTGCTGGGAACGGCAGTCCCAAACCGGTTCGGGGGCTTTTCCCTCGACAAGTCGAGGACTCCAGAGGTTTTTGAGGTAGGCTCTCAGCGAAAGGCAAAACACAAAAAATGAACCCATGAACTCATGAGCCCTCTCGTCAAGTGCGTTCCCAACTTCAGCGAGGGGCGGCGACAGAAAGTCCTCGCTGCCCTGGCGGAAGCCCTGTCATCCGTCCCGCAAGCCCTCCTGACCAACTTCTCGGCTGACGCGGACCACAACCGGTCGGTGTTCACCTTGATGGGGACGCCGTTGGCGGTCAAGGAGGCGGTGCTGCAAGGGGCGCGGTGCGCCGTCGCACTCATTGACCTGAACGTGCACCGGGGCGCGCACCCGCGCATCGGGGCAGTGGACGTGGTGCCGTTCGTGCCGCTCGCGGAGACGACGCTGGAGCAGTGCCGAGCGTTGGCGCACGAGTTCGCAGAGCAGTTGGTCGCGGAGTTCAACGTTCCGGTCTATTTCTACGAAGAATCCGCGCAGCGTCCCGAGCGGCGCGACCTCGCCTACTTTCGGCAGGTGGGATTTGAATTCTTGCGCGAGCATAGCGGCGAGGAACTGTATCGTCCCGACTTGGGACCGACGCAACTTCACCCGACGGCAGGCGCGACGGCGGTGGGCGCGCGCAAACCGCTGGTGGCGTTCAACGTAAATTTGGACACGACCGATATCACTATCGCCCAGCGCATCGCGCGCGCCTTGCGGGAGCGCGACGGCGGCTTGCGCGGCGTGAAGGCGATGGGGGTCAATCTGGCAACGCGTGGCATGGTGCAAGTGTCGTTTAACATCGTCGAGCCTGACGTGACGCCGCTGTATCGCGTGCTGGAAAACGTGCGCCTCGAAGCCGCCCGCTTCGGCGTGGCGGTGGTGGAAACTGAAATCATCGGCACATTGTCCAGTCAGGTGTTAGTTGACACGTTCAACTATTACATGCAACTGCGGACGTTTGAAACATCTCAAATAGATGACGTGTGGATTGAACGACTCAAAACAATGACCCATGACCAATGACCGAAGAGCCTCTAAGCGATTGGCCATGAGTCATTGACTAAGCGATGCGTCACAACTCGGGAACACCCACACCCCTGGAAAAAGCATTAGAACAAGCGCGCTACCTACTCGCGGAGCGCCGTTACGCGGAGGCGCAGGCAGAGTTTGAGCGACTGATCGCCTGCCACGCACGGCGACGCGGCGCGGACGTGATGCCCGCCTACCTGGGGTTAGCCGATTGCTGGATGGCGTTGGGTTCGACGGAAAAAGCCGCGTCTGTGCTGCGGCGCGCGGCGCGGCGCTGGCCGCGCAACGCAGCCATTCTGTCCCATCTGGCGCGCGTGTGCGCTGAGAAGGGCGACCCCCGCACTGCCCTCCTGCACGCCCGCCGCGCCCTCAAAGCGAACCCGCATTGCACTGACGCGCTGCGGGTCATGGCGGAGGTGCACATGCGACAGGGCAAGCACGCCGAAGCCATCGCCGATTGCCTGGAGGCGCTGCGCATTAACCCCCAGTGGGACCTGATGCACGATACGCTCGCGGCTGCGCTGGTGGCACAGAACCGCCTGGAGGAAGCCATCACGGTGCTGCACACCGCTTGCGATTTAGACCCACGCAATCCCATGCGCTACTTGCGGTTAGCCGACCTTTACTGCCGCCTGGAAAAATGGGAGCAAGCCGAAAAAACCCTGCGAGCCGCCTTGAACGCCTCCGATGACCCGGCGCGCATCCACCATGCCCTGGCTGAACTTTACTACTCTTTGCGCCATTACTCCCACGCTCTGGAAGAGGGTCGGCGCGCCTTAGCGCTCAATCCCCGCAACCTCGCCGTGGGGGACCTGTTAGCTAGCATCTACTTGCAGCAGGGCGACATTGACGCCGCGATTGAGGTCATCGCCCACGCCGTCCGCTTGATGCCCCTGGACCCCGTCAACCGCTTCAAGTTAGCCGCCCTGTACCATCAGAAAGGCGATATTGCCCGTGCCGTGCAGGAGTATCAGCGTCTCGTGGAACTCCATCCGCAGGAGGTCTGGGCGCGCGACGCGTGGGAAGCACTCCAGGCGCTCGACCGCTATCAACTCCATCAGATCTTCACCCTCGCTACCGATAACTTCGTCTTCCGCGTCAAACTCAAACGGGAGATGGAGTCCACCCTCAAAGAATACGGCTTCCACCTCACCGAAAACGCGCTCCAGATGCTGGAGAACATGGACTTCGACGACCCCTTCGACCGCGAACCGCACGATGAGGTTCGGTACCATTGATGAGGCAACGTCCCGAGGGCATGGAGTTCATGCGTTTATGCCGTTCATGAACCGGTGACCGCGTGAACCCCCATGAACCGATGGCTCTATCCATGCGTTGGCTCTGTGCTCGCTACGTCTTGGAGACCGGGCGACGCACGCTTATCATGGGCGTGTTGAACGTAACGCCCGATTCGTTTTCGGGCGATAGCATCTATCGCAACCCCGATAAGGCAATCCAACGCGCCCAGCAGATGGTCGCGGACGGCGCAGACATCATTGACGTGGGCGGCGAGTCCACCCGCCCCGGCGCGGAACCCGTGAGCGCCGAGGAAGAGATGGAGCGCGTGCTGCCGGTCATTGAGCGGTTGTCGGCGAAATTGAGCGTGCCGTTGTCCATTGACACTCACAAAGCCGCCGTTGCTCGTGCCGCTGTGCGCGCGGGGGCGAGCATCATCAACGACATCACAGGATTGCGCGGCGACCCCGACATGGTGCGCGTCGCTGCCGAAAGTGACGTCGGGTTGGTGCTGATGCACATACAAGGCACGCCGCAGACGATGCAGCAGAACCCGACTTACACTGACCTCATCGGGGAAATCAGCGATTATCTGCGCGGTGGCATCGCGTTAGCGCTGCAGCACGGCATCAGCGCGGAGCGCATCGTGATTGACCCCGGTATCGGGTTCGGCAAGACGGTGGAGCACAACCTGCAAATCCTGCGCTGCCTGCGCGCGTTTCAGAAGTTGGGGCGCCCAGTTCTCGTCGGCACCTCCCGCAAGTCGTTCATCGGCAAGGTGCTGGATGTGCCAGTCGAGCAGCGTTTGTTGGGCACCGCCGCCACCGTTGCCATCGCGATTGCCAACGGTGCGGACATCGTGCGCGTTCACGATGTTAAAGAGATGGCGCAAGTGGCAAAGATGACGGATGCGATGGTGCGCGAGAAGTGAAGGAGGGCATCTCCCGTGAACGAGAGGCGAATTTTACGGTTAGGAATGGCACTGGTTGCTTTTTCGATGACCTTGACCGTCTTTGCTCCAAAAGTCAAAGACGCCCTGTCAACTAAAACCATGGACTACAGCGAACTGGTGCGGCGCATCAAGAGAGGGGAGGTCGCATCGCTCACCATCGCGAAAGACACCGCCTACGTTGAACTCAAAAAAATAGCACCGGGAAATCAGCGGAAATACAAGACGGTTCTTCCCGAAGCCGACCAGGGGTTTTACACGCTGGCGCGGGAGAACGTCAAGAGCGTCAAGATCGTGCGCCCGGTTTGGGAGAACATGCTGGTCGCGGTCATCATATCTTTCCTGCTGCCGGTGTTGCTGATGTTCGGGTTGTATATGATGATTGCTCGCCAGAACGCCCTCAGTTACAAGCAAGCGACGGACGCTGGTCAGCGTCAAGCGATGTTTGCCGAGTTAGCCGATATCGTCGAGGCAAAGCGAGCAGCGAAAGAGAAAGGCAAAATCCTCCTCAGCGGTCTGACCTTCCACGGCTATCACGGCTGTCTACCAGAGGAAACAGAGTCGGGGCAGCAGTTCGTGGTGGACGTGGAACTGTCCTGCGATTTGTCGGTGGCGGGGCAGACGGATGATTTGACAAAAACGATTGACTATACGAAGATCTACGCGGACGTGAAGCGCATCGTGGAGGGCAAGCGGTATCACTTGATTGAAACCGTCGCAGAGGACATCGCGCAAACCATCTTGAAAAGCTACCCCGTCTCGCAGGTGCGCGTGCGAGTCAAGAAGCCCCAGGTCGCCCTCGGTGGCGCGCTGGAGTATGTCGGCGTGGAGGTTGTGCGCCCGACGCCATGAGTCACGACCAACGGTTCAAAGATTTTCTGCCGGGCGTTTTTGCGGGAGTTCATGGAACTGTTCTATCCCGACGTGGCGGCGCGGCTGGACTTCGCCACCGCGCGCTTCCTTGACAAAGAACTGTTCACTGACTTCCCCCGAAGGGAGTTTGCGCGAAGCCGACGTGGTGGTGGAAGTCAAAACGCTGCACGGCGAGTCGGAGTTGCTGCTGATTCACGTCGAGATAGAAGCCGAGCGGCGAAAGGACTTCGCAGCGCGCATGTTCCGCTATGACGCGCTGTTGTGGCTGCGGCACAGATTGCCGATCTTCCCCATCGTGGTTTACCTCACGAGCGGCGCGGGCGGGCTGACACAGGAGGAGTATCGGGCAGACATCTTTGGGCGCGAAGTCGTGCGCTTCCGCTACGAGTGCATCGGGCTGGGAGACGAGGTGAGGGAGATGCAAATGACATGGGCGGATAGGATGAAATTGGAAGGAGAGGTGAGAGGCAAGCGTGAGGCTTTGTTGCGACAACTGTCCCTGAAGTTCGGTCCGCTGCCCGAAGAGGTCACGGCGCGCGTGCAGGCGATAGGATCGGAAGAGTTAGACGCCTATCTTGACCGTATCCTCTTCGCCAATTCGCTGGCGGAGATGGGACTGGAAGGGGCAGGCGGCGCAAATGGCGAGGGCGAACAGAACTGACTCATGCCGACCGTTTATCTGTCCTTAGGTTCCAACCTCGGCGACCGCGAAGCAAACCTGCGGCGCGCTGTGCAGATGCTCAACGAGATACCTCGCGCCCGCGTTGTCGCTGTCTCGTCGCTTTACGAAACGGCACCCATCGAAGACGGTGGACCCGATGACTACCTGAACCTTGCGGTCAAAGTGGACGTGGACGGAACAGCACAGGAGTTTCACCACGAGTGCAGCCGCATCGAGCAGACATTAGGGCGTCCCGCCCCGCCGCGTCGCGGTCCGCGTTTGATTGACATTGACATTTTGCTCTTTGACGACGCGTGCATCAACGAGCCGGGGTTGCAGGTTCCGCACCCGCGCATGACGCAACGGGCGTTCGTCCTGGTGCCGCTGTCTGAAATTGAGCCGTCGCTGACGCTGCACGGCAAGTCGCTGACAGAGTGGTTGAGACTGCTGGGGAACTCCCAAACTGTTCAGCGCGTCAAACGGGCGGAAGAATGGTGGAGATAACGACACGGTTAATGGTCAATGGTTGATGGTTGGCGATCGTCGTTGCATTGACCATTGACCAGGGGGTGGTAGCCATGCCGACCTTCCAATACGAAGCGCGCGATAAATCGGGCAACCTCGTCACTGGCTCAATGGAAGCCAGCGACGAGCGCACGATAGCGGCGCAACTGCGCGAGGCGGGGTTCTGGGTCACGGCGATTCGGCGCACGTCCCGTTCCGCACCGGGCACGCACGCCTCCCCGCTGGACGGGTTGTTCCTCCGCGTGCGCCTCGTGGATTTAGCCGTTTTCTTCCGCGAGTTGCATACGATGGTCAAGGCGGGGATGAGCCTCTACCGTGCCCTCGACGTGCAAGCGAACAACGCCGCCAACCCGCGCCTGCGCCGCATCCTGCGCGAAATGGCGCCGGCGGTTCTGGAGGGCAAACCGCTCTCGGGGGAGATGGCGAAGTTCCCCACCGTGTTCTCGCCGCTGCTCATCGGCTTGGTGAAGGCGGGCGAAGTCGGCGGCATGTTGGAGCGCACCCTGCTGGACGCGGCAAACTATCTGGACAGGGAAATCGAACTCCGTCGCAAAATCCATCGCGCGCTGATTTATCCTGCGATTGTCTGCATCGTGGCGTTCTTGGTCGGCGCGTTCGTGCCGGTCGCAACGGACGTCGTCAACGGGCGATGGATAGCGTTGTTCGTGAGCATCCTCACCAACTTGATCGCCCTGTTGCCCTTCATCGCCCCGTTCGTCGCGCTGTGGCTCATCAACCGCATGATGTCGCCGACGGCAGGCGTGCGCAAGGCGATTGATGCTCTCAAACTCTACGTGCCGTTATGGGGCAGCGTGGCGAGAAAGTTCGCCCTGGCGAAGTTCTGTCGCGCCCTGTCGGCGCTCTATGGAGCCGGGTTGCCGTTGAGTCAATCCCTGCCCTTAGCGGCGGACGCCTGCGGCAACGCCGCCATTGGCAGCCACGTCAAAAGCATCGTTCCGCACGTCGAGAAAGGCACGAAACTCAGCGACCTGCTGCGCCAGTCGCCCTACTTTACGCCGATGGTGATTCAGATGATGGTGACGGGCGAGGAAACGGGCAGTCTGGATGCGGTTCTCGCCCACGTCGCCGACCATTACGAAGCCGAAGCCGAAGTCGCCGTGAACCAGATGGTCATTGTGGGCAGCGTGCTGCTCTTCCTCCTCGTCGCCTTCTTTGTGGTGTTGCCAAGGCTGATCGGTTTCTACACCGGCTATTTCCACAACATCTTTCAGGAGGCGGAGAAAATCGCCGAGTAAGCATTGCGCCGTTTTTGCGAGCGTGCTATAATTCAACCCGTCATAGCCACATCTCCGCTTGGAGCCGCACGCGGACCGGGACGGAAGGCGCAGAATCGAGAGTGTTTGTAGATGACGACAAAAGTCGCCGAGGAGCGGCTGCCGTCGTCATGATTCTTTGCTGCCTTCTGGACTTCCAGAAGGCAGTTTTCGTTTGAGGAGCCATGGCAGAGGCAGACCTTTACGACATTCTCGGTGTATCCCCCGACGCGGACCTGGCGGACATCAAGCAGAGTTATCGTCGGCTGGTGCGCGAGTTCCATCCCGACGTGAGCGCGGACAAACTCGCGGCGCATGACCGGTTCGTCGCCATCGTCAACGCTTACAAGACGTTGAGCGACCCCATCAAGCGCGCAATGTATGACCGCGCGCGGCAACGGGAAGCGCAGCACAAAGTCGTCCGCGACACCGTCGCGGAATACTCATGGCGGGAGGAGCTGCGACGGCAAAGCGTTGACGCGCTGCTCACGGCGGCGGAGTTATACCTGTTTCGGGGGCAGCCAGAGTTGGCGGTCGCCAAATGTCAGGAGGTTCTCCAGCGCGACCCGAACAACCCGCACGCCTACGCGTTGATGGGTGACATTTACCGCGAACTGGGCAAGTTCGACGAAGCGGTGACGGCGTATACTTACGCCGTGCAGTTCGCGCCGAAAAGCCAACTGTATCAGCGACGACTGGAGGAGCTTCTTCAGATGGAACGAGCGGCGGCGCGACGGACAGCGGCACAGGCAGAGGACAAGAGGCGTCTTCGCTCCGACGGACGCGGCGCGGACGCCGCTTCTCCTCAACCCGTCGCCCAACGTTCCAATGCTCCGTCTCCCGCTGGCATCGCCGTCGGCGTCACGTGCATCGGGCTGGCGCTGGCGTCGCTGGTGTGGGTGTGGTTCGACCCGGGCGTGTTGCTCTTCAACGTGGTGCCGAAACACGCGCTCGTGGCGGCGGCGTTGAGCGCGTTCCTGCTCGGTCTCGCGCTGCCGCTGCTGCATTGGGTCGGGCATGTGGATGAAGAACTGCTCATGAGTGCCGACACCTTTGCGGGCGGCGCGTTTCCCGTCGGCACGCTCATTGGGCTGTTGGGGCTGTTCTGGTTCTATCTGTCGGTGATATGTTACGTCGTGCTGGCTTTGGTGCAGGAGCAATTTTCCTGGTCAGTGGTGAAGATGATGGGCGTGACGTTGGCGCTGATGTGCGTCTTCGCCGCGCTCTGCCCGGCCATTGCGACGCAGGTTTTCCTTTGGGGCGGCAACGTGATTTTCACCAGCCTCCTCGTTGGTTGGAGCATCGGTAGCATGGGAAGAAGCCGGTGGTGAGAACATCATTTGAAGGTTGACACGTTTGAACGTTGACAGGTGGAGATGTTTCAGCCCGCTAAGGTTCTAACGTTCTAACCTTCCAGCGATTATGAAGTCTCTCTCCTTGACCGTTACAGACCTTCTGGAGATGAAACAGCGCGGGGAGAAAATCGTCATGCTGACCGCATACGATTTCCCGACGGCGCGGGTGTGCGAGGCGGCGGGCGTGGACGTGATTCTCGTCGGTGACTCGCTGGGCAACACGGTGCTGGGCTATCCCAACACCATTCCCGTGACGATGGACGAGATGCTGCACCACGTCAAAGCTGTCAGCCGCGCCGTGCAGCGTCCGTTAGTGGTGGCGGATATGCCGTTCATGTCGTATCAGGCGGATGCGAAAGAGGCGCTGCGCAACGCGGGGCGATTCC
>JANWYM010000136.1 GCA_025055355.1 Abditibacteriales bacterium | reverse complement strand
GAACTCCGCGTTGACGCCCGGCGACAGCGCGAACAGCGTGTCGGCGATGTCCTGCGTGAACGGCAAGGCGATGAACACCCGTCGCAGCAGCCCGCAGAGGACAACGGGACCTGCCGACTGCGTTTGCGCGTGCGACACTAAAACGTCGCGCATCTTTTGCTCGTAGCCGTCCAGCAGAGCGGGCAAGTCGTCGTATTCAATCGCTGTGGAGAAGTAACTGTTCGACGCGGGATTGATGATGAGCGTTGCAGTGTGCATCCAACCCGCTGGGTGCATCAAGGCAACGCACGAAGCCATGAGGACGCTGCCCATCCAGAGCCCTAACAGGACGCGGGCTTCCATCGGTCGAGTCGGTCTTTCATTCAACATTCGTCGCCCGGACGATACCAGCACCATGAGCAGCAGGGCAAACGCAGCGAGCGGAAACGCGAGGCGCACGGGGGCGTTGAGCGGCTTGTATTGCCACACCCACACGCGCGGCATACCGAACGGCATCGCCCCGAACGCGACGAGCAGGAGGAAGACAACCGTGACGACGATGATGATGAGAAGCAGAGACGAACGTTGCATGGTCCGCAACAGTTTGGCAAACAGCCTCAAACGCCGTTATCTCATCCGTGCCCGTAAAATGGGATGAGGAACCACTTCAGGTTGACGAGGCAGGCGACGTTCCAGCACAAAAGCACCATACTCAACGCGATGGTCACTACCGCGTGCCAGCGTTGGGGGCAGAGCGCGAGTAGTCCCGCGACGAACAGCAGTCCCAACGCGCACACTGACGGATACAGATAGCGCCCCGCCTGATAGCCGCCGGGGTGAACGAACAGCGTATAGTGCATCAGCGCAAAGTAAATCAGCGCAAAGTGCGCCACTACCAACAGCAAGGAGGGCAGCAGGGAAGGCGAGGCTCCCGCCGAGCCAAGCGCGCTCACCGCTTCGGGAGGGCGAGGCTCCTGCCGAGCCGAATCAGCCCCGCAGGAGCGTCGCCCTCCCGTTGAACCCCTCGATTGACGTATCGTGCGCCCCAAGAGAACGATAAGCCCCACCAGAGACACCGCCGTCAGCGCGGTAAACAGCCGCAAAAACGCGACGGTGAGCGGATACGCCGCTGCCTCTGCCTGCGGCACGCCCGCGACTTCGAGCGTCGGATATGACCAGTCCACCTGTCCCCACACGCTGATAAAAACTCCCTCGACATGCCGCCACAGCAGCGCCAGCGCGTCGCGCCGCGTGAGAAAGTCCACCAGCGAATGACTGATGAGATGCGCGTTGCGTTCGTAACCCTCATAACGGGGATTAATGGGATGCCAGCGCCCGGTGATGTTGTAAAATCGGATGAACCACCACGAGGCAATCACCAACGCCGGCACGTAAAATGCGGCGGTCTTTTTCAGCCATCCCACGACGCCATCTCGGCGCCAGCCAGCAGCGGCGATGACCGCTCCCAACGGCGCGAATGACAACGCGGAGGATTTCGTGATGAGGATCACGCCATACAGTGCGCCCAACCAGCCGTAATGTGTCATGCGCAATGCGTCATGGGGCGTGCGGAGCGTTCGCACCATAAGCCACAGCAACAGCGAGTTGAGCAAAATCAGCAGCGGGTCGGTGCTGATGACGGAGGCAATCAACTGAAAGTGCGGTAGGAAGGCGATGAACGCCATGACTGCCAGCGGCAGCACGGCGTTCTCAGGAAAGATTTCTCGCGTCAGGCGATAGGCGACGAGCAGCGTCAGCGTGCACAGCACCGCTGACCACGCCCGCAATAGGTGTTGAATCGTCTCATCGGGCAGCCATTGCAATAGCGTGAACCCGATGGCGTGAATGACGTGCGCGAGCGGGGGATGCATAGCAATCGCGCCCGTCGTCCGCTCGCGCATCATGTCGCGGTCATTGATAGGCGGCAGGCTGTGATGTCTGACCAGCCACTTCACGTAGGCATAATGGTCGGGTTCATCAGGACCTTTGCCCAGTGGAATCGTGAAATTGTAAATCAGCGCGAGGATGAAGAAGACTCCCAGCACGAGGTAAAGTGGAAGATATTTCGACTGTCTACGCATGTCCCCCAGCGAGTCCTGAAGTGACCCTCCCCGTGCGAGACATCCCCTTGTGCTATCGAGGGAGGTCTGACCGGTTGCAGGTGCAGAACAAGGCGCACCTCCTGATGGAGTGGCGGGGTGAGGGTGAAAGGTTCATTGACGGATGGACATCAATCCGTTGATTGCAATTTTCTGTCAACGCATAACTTGCGTGAGGCGGCAGCAGGGACTGATGCGTGCTGAGGAGATTGCTTCGCTTCGCTCGCAATGACGCCTTTCAGCAACATCCCCATCGTTATCACTGCCCACCCGTCCCTGCGCCGCCCAGGACGCCCTGAAACTGTCTGAGGATTTCGCCTTGCAATTGCTTTTGCATCGCTTCGGTCATCTGCCCTTGCTGGATCTGTTCACGTGTGGCTTTGCCCTGGCCGCCGCAGATGGCGCAGGTCTGTTTGCCGGTGGCTTTGCAGAACGGGCAAGCAATTTTGCCCTGGCCTTTGCAGACGGAGCAGGGTTTGCCGTTTTGGTCGTCGCAAATCGTGCAATTTTCGCCGAAGTGAAGGTGGCATTGGACAATGCCGTTGATGCAGGTGACGCCGATTTCAACGGTGGTGAATCCGCCTGGTCCGCGACACTTCATCATCCCCGACCCGCCGCACGGGCCGCAGGCTTTCGTGCCTCTGCCGCTGCAGCCCGGGCAGGTTTGAAGACCGGAGCCGGGCGCGTTCGCGTGACCCTGTTGCCCTGCGCCTTGATTCTGGGCTTGCTCAGTTTGCTGTCCCGCGCCGGCGCGTGGATGGTTGCCTGAGAGCAGCGGATACTGCGTCCTCGGAGAGCGCACCGGCATGTTAGCGTTGGGATTGGGGTCGTGCGGCTGCGGCATATTGGGCTGTTGCTGAGGTGAAGGCGATGGTTGCGGTGTTGGCGGCAGTTGCATGTTGACCTCAGGACCTTGCACTTGCGGATTGGGCGGGTTGTTCTGTTGCTGCGGTGGGAGCGTCGGCTGGGGTGATGGGTTGAACTGCTGCGGCGGTGGATTCTGCTGGGGCGGTGGAATCGGCGCAGGCGACTGCGCTATCATGTTCGTCGGCTGACGTGGCACATCGGCTTGGGTGGGCGGTGGAAGTTCTGGCGCGCCGGTTTTTTCGCCACCTGTTTTCTTCGTCCACTGCGTCGCCCACAGAATCGCTGCCATCGCTACCACCGCGAAGATGGAGAAGACCCACGCGAGAGCGCGCGAGGGACGATGGGAGGAGGTGGTGGGGCGCTGGGACGGGGGCGACGGAGAGCGCGCCTCGCTCAGCCGCGTGAGTTCGTGAAATGCCTGCGTGTGTTTAGGGTCGTATTCTAAAGCGGAGCCGAACGCTTTGCGGGCGTCGTCGGTTTTACCGCGCGCTTTGAGGATGAGTCCCAACTGGAAATGCCCCTCCGCGTCCATCGGTCGCAGGCGCAGGAAGGCGCGCGCGGCTCGCTCTGCCTCGTCATACTGCGCGAGGCGAAAATGTGTCAACGCGATGAACCGCTGCGCCTCCGCGTTTTGCGGCTCGGCGGCGAGAATCTCTTTCAGTAACTTCAGCGCACTCCCGTAATTCGCGCTCTCAAACTCGCGGATGGCGGTTTCCAGGGGAGACATTGGTATCACATCCTCACATCAAGAGTTGGCACGTTGGCGTGTTAGCACGTTAGCACGTGGGCAGGTTTAACGTGCCCACGTGCTAACGTGCTAACGTGTCAACGTGCTCACGTGCCAACCCATCAGCCATCTGCTTTGACGCTCGGCAGTGACAGGGGTTCTTCGCCTTGGGGGAGCATCTGGACGCGCGCTTGCGTCTGGAGCGGTAAGCCCCAAAGTTTGATGAACCCCAGCGCCGCGGTGTGGTCGAACTGGTCGCCGGTGTCGTAGGTCGCCAGATGCTTCTGATAAAGCGAGTGCGGGGAGTCCACGCCGACGACGGTGCAGTTGCCCTTGAGCAGTTTCACCCGCACCTTACCCGTGACGTAACGCTGCGTGCTCTCGACGTAGGCGCGCAGGTCTTGATGGTTGGCAGAGAACCACAGACCGTTGTAAATGATGTCCGCGATTTGCTGCGCCACCCACGCCTTGGTGCGCATCTGGTCCTTGCTCAAGGTCATTTTCTCCAACGCCTGATGCGCTGCGTGCAAGGTGACGGCGGCAGGGGCTTCATACACCTCCCGTGACTTGATGCCGACCAGGCGGTTCTCCAGGTGGTCAATGCGCCCGACGCCGTGCTGCCCCGCGAGGTCATTGAGCCGTGTGATCAAGGTGACGCCATCGAGCCGCTCGCCGTCCAGCGCGACGGGGATGCCCCGGTCGAACTCGATGGTGACGTAAGCGGGTTCATCGGGGGCTTGAGTGGGCGGGACCGTCCAACCGTAAGCCTCTTCGGGCGGCTCCGTCCAGGGGTCTTCGAGAACGCCCGCTTCGCAACTGCGCCCCCACAGGTTCACGTCAATGCTGAAGGGGGTCTCTGCGGTGACGGGGACGGGGATGCCATGTTGCTGCGCGTATTCGATTTCTTTGTCGCGGGTCATCTCCGCCGCCCACTCCCGCACAGGCGCAATGACTTTCAAATCCGGCGCGAGGGCGGCGACGGAGACATCAAAACGCACCTGATCATTCCCCTTACCCGTCGAGCCGTGCGCCACCGCCTTCGCACCCTCGGCGCGGGCGGTCTTCACCAGCAGGTAAGAAATCAAGGGCCTGCCCAGCGCGGTCGCCAGCGGATACGCCCCCTCGTAGATCGCACCCGCCTTGAGCGCGGGGAACACGAAGTGGTCCACAAACATCTGCTTACCGTCAACCACGATGGCTTTCGCTGCCCCAATGGTCAGGGCTTTCTCCCGAATGGACTCGAGGTCGTGCTCGCTCCCGAGGTCCACCGTCAGCGCGATAACTTCCATGCCATACTTTTCGGGAATCCACTTGATAGCGACAGACGTGTCCAGTCCACCAGAGTAGGCGAGAACAACTTTGTCCATGGTCACTCGAAGGAACGTTGGCAGGTTGGCACGTTTAACGTTTAACCTGCCAACCTGCCCACGTGCAACCTGCCAACATTACAAACTGCTAACGTGTAACGCCCATGAGCCACACCAGCACCGCCTTCTGCACATGCAAACGGTTTTCGGCTTGGTCGAAGACGACGGAGCGCGGTCCGTCCATGACGTCGTCCGTAATCTCCTCACCGCGATGGGCGGGAAGGCAATGCATGACAATGGCATCTGCTTTCGCGTAACGCAGCAGACGGGCGTTGACCTGATAGGGCGGGAAGACTTGGCGTCGCTGTTCGGCTTCGGACTCCCGTCCCATGCTCGTCCACGTATCGGTGTAAATCGCGTCCGCCGTGGCGACGGCTTCTTCGGGCGAGCGAATGACCCGGATGAAGGCGCCCGTTTGCGCCGCGTCGCGCTGTGCGGTTTCGACGTATTGTGGCATCGGCTCGTAACCGGCGGGCGTGGCGACGGTCACGTTCACGCCCAACTTCGCGCCCAGCAGCATTAAGGAGTGCGCGACGTTGTTGCCGTCGCCGACGTAAGCAAGATGCTTGCCCTGCAACCCCCCCTTATGTTCCCGCAACGTCAGCATGTCCGCCAGCGCCTGGCAGGGATGCTCCTCATCGCACAAGCCGTTGATGACCGGCACGGTGGCGTGCTGCGCCAACTCGACCACTGTGCTGTGCGCGAACGTGCGGGTCACAATGCCGTCCACCCAGCGCGATAGGTTGCGGGCGATGTCAGGCACCGTCTCGCGCGTGCCCGGTCCGATGTCGCTGTGCCCCATGTAGACGGTGTATCCGCCCAGTTGATACATACCCACATCAAACGTCGTCCGCGTCCGCAGCGACGGCTTTTCAAAAATCAGCGCCAGGGTCTTGCCCCGTAGCAGCGGATGCGGAATGCCGCCCTTCAGTTCCGCCTTCAAACGCTCAGCGAGATTGAGAACGGCAACGGCATCGGCGGGTGATAAGTCGTTGATGGAGGTGAGATGTTTGATGGTCATGAGATTGCCTGTATCCCCTCGTCCCCTCCGTCGAGTCCCATCTCCGCGAGACTGGACGCGGTCAACACCCTGCGTAGCCAAGCCTTAAATTGTTCAACATCTTGCGTGGCGCGCACGCGCTCTTCCACAGCGGATAGGAACGCACCGAACTTCAGGCGCAGCAACGCCAAGAGAGCCGCCTGCTCGCCTTCCACTAACCGCAATTCTTGACCCTTAGTCAAACCCGATTGTCTGCCCTCTTCAAGCCATGCTTGGGCGGCTGTCGCGCCCATGCTTCTCAACTCCTCTCGTCGGCGTCGCCCCTGCACCGACTCTTCAACTTCGTGCTGTGGCATGAAACGTTCGCATCCGTCGGCATATCCATCAGACCCGCCACGCTCGACGTCATCGCCCAGCGTCGCCGATGTCGCGCGGATAGAACTACCACGGATGAGGAATTAGAATTTATCCATCAAGCCGTTATCCGTGTTAGTGTCGTGCGTGGGAGATTAAAAGGAGTAGGCGGTTCCACAGGCTCACCATGTAAGGCAGCAACCGCAGTGCCATGGTGCGGTCGGGCGTGGATGCATGCTCGAGTGACCATCACCGATGACCCATGCTTTTCCGCAGTATTTCCATCGCCTCATCCACATCCGCCGTCGTGATGTTCAGCGGGGGCTCGAAGCGAATGACGCTGTCGCCGATGGCGTTGACGAGAAGCCCGTTGGCGATGCAAGCGTTTTGAATCTCGCGGGCTTTCGGCTGGGTGAACTGGGCTCCAATCATCAAGCCCATACCGCGCACCTCGGCGATGCCGTCCGTCTCCCGCAAGCGCGCCATGAAGTAGTCTCCCACCTTCGCCGCGTTCTCAACCAAGTTTTCTTCCTCGATGACCTCTAACGTTGCCAGCGCCGCTGCGCACGCGAGGAAGTTCCCACCGAACGTGGAGGCATGATCGCCGGGCTGGAACGACGCCGCGACCTCCGGCTTCGCCAGCAGTGCGCCAATCGGCACGCCGTTGCCCAACGACTTCGCCAACGTGATGATGTCCGGCTGCACGCCGTAATGTTCATGCGCCCACATTTTGCCCGTGCGAGCGATTTCGGTCTGCACTTCGTCGAGGATGAGCAGCAACCCCTTCTCGCGGCACAACGCCGCCGCGCCCTGCAGGTATTCGGGCGTGCAGGGATGAATACCGCTTTCGCCTTGAATCGGTTCGAGGATGATGGCGCAGGTGTGTTCCGTGACGGCATGACGCAACGCGTCCAAGTCGTTGAACGGGACATGCTTGAAGCCCGGCGCCAGGGGCTCAAAGCCCTGCTGATACTTGGTCTGCCCGGTGGCGGTCAAAGCCATCAGCGTCCGCCCGTGGAACGAGCCGAGTGTGGAGATGATTTCATACTTGCCCTCGCCCCGCGTCAACTTCGCGTGCTTGCGCGCCAACTTGAACGCGCCCTCGTTCGCCTCCGCCCCACTGTTGCAAAAGAACGATTGGTAACCGCCCGACAGGTGAAAGAGTTTTTCCGCCAGCAGGGCTTGCGGTGCGATATGGTAGAGGTTGGAGGTGTGAACGAGCGTTGCTGCCTGCTGCTGAATCGCCGCCGTCACCTTCGGGTGACAATGCCCCACTGCCACCACGGCAATCCCGCCCAGAAAGTCCAGATACTCTTTCCCGTCCGTATCCCACAACCGTGCGCCCTGCCCGCGCACGAACGCCACCGCCGGCGACCGGCTGTAGGTTTTGATGAGATAAGCATCCGTTTTGGCGATGATGTCGCTTAGTGTCATGACCCCAGGGGACAGGACCACAGGACCTCTGGCGACAGGACCTGTGGTCCTGTCGTCAATCGTTCAAGACCATCGTGCCAATCCCTTCATCGGTGAAGATCTCCATCAGCACGGCGTGGGGCAATCGCCCGTCAATGATGTGGGCGCGTTCGACGCCGCCAGCGAGAGCATCGAGGCACGCTTGCAGTTTGGGGATCATGCCCTGCGCCGCTTCACCCCTGTCAATCATGGTGCGCGCGTCGCGGGCGGTGAGAACGGAAATCAGCGAGGCTTCGTCCTTGATATTCCGATAGACGCCGCGCACATCGGTCAGCATGATGAGTTTGCACGCCTGCGTCGCCGCCGCGACCTTGCCCGCTGCATGGTCGGCGTTGAGGTTGTAGGTTTGCCCGTCCTGTCCCACACCAACGGAGGAGATGACAGGGATGAAGTCATGGCTTTCCAGCACCTTGAGAATTTCAGGGTTGACCGTTTCAATGTCGCCGACCCAGCCCAAATCCACGCCGCTGTCCGTTTCCATCTTGCGGGCGATGAGCAACCTGCCGTCCTTGCCGCTCAAGCCGACCGCGCGCCCCCCCTGCTGGTGGATGAGGTTGACAATCTCCTTGCCGATCTGACCCAGCACCATCTCAGTCACGCGCATCGTCTCTGTATCGGTCACGCGCAGTCCATTGACGAACTCGGCTTTCATGCCGAGTTGGCTCATCATCTGAGAAATCTCCGCGCCGCCGCCATGAACAACAATGGGGCGGATGCCGACGTAGTGCAGCAGCACAATGTCTGATATGACCGCGCGCTTGAGGTCCTCGCTCTCCATCGCGCTGCCACCATACTTGATGACCATGGTCTTGCCGTGATAACGACGAATGTAGGGGAGGGCTTCAATCAACACCTTTGCTCGATGGCTCAAGTTTTCCATAACGCTCATCTCTACTTTCCTCTGTCGTCAGGATGGGAGTTATTATAGCACGATAGGAAAACGGCTGCCAAGAGTTGACACTTGCGAGAGAATCCGTTATCCTAAACCCGCAATCGTTTCGGGAATCGTCCATGCCCCAAACGGGACATCACGCCAGATACAAATCGTCCTCGTCGTCAGCCGTTGATGAGGTTCGCAAACGAGGACGACGAGGACTTTTCGAGGGAGTCGCTCCTGTCCCGATGGGGACACCATACCGCCTGAGAATCACCGACCGGGAGGGCGAGGCTCCTGCCGAGCCGAACTT